>NZ_JADCKW010000009.1:190663-414034 GCF_014982155.1 Enterobacter cloacae complex sp. P16RS2
ATTATTTATTTTTCATTTTGTTAGGTGTTGAGTGGGGTGCGGTAGCTATGCAGGATATATTGTACAAAAAGCGCGGCCGCTGGTAAGTTGTACAGTTGAGAAAAAAGGCCATATTAACTGCCGTAAATGATTGAGATGTAGATTATTTGTCAGGCAATTAATGTGCTATAAATGAACCTTATCCACCTCTTTTGTGGCCAAACCCCTAACCCCAGGAATCGCATGCTCACCACCATCATTTACCGCAGTCATATCTGCGAGGACGTTCCAGTGAAAGCGCTGGAAGTCATGGTTGCTGCTGCAAATAGTAAAAACCAGCAATCCAATATCACGGGGATCCTGCTGTTCAATGGCACACATTTTTTTCAGCTGCTTGAAGGGCCAGTGGAACACGTTTCTGCCATCTATGAGCAGATTTGCAACGACCCTCGCCACCACAACGTAGTGGAGCTGATGCGCGATCACGGACCTGTCCGTCGTTTTGGCAACGTGGGCATGGAGCTTTTTGATTTACGCCACTTCGACAGGGACGAGGTGCTGCAAGAGGTGCTCAACAGGGGGACGACGCGCTATCAGCTGACGTACAACGACCGCCCGCTGCAGTTTTTCCGCACCTTTGTCGAGGCCACGGAAAAAGCGAACTATTTTGAACTGCCTCCTGCGGATTCCTGGGAATTCGTGCGCGAAGAGACGCGCTTGTCCGCACAGCCCGAGGTGGTCGCGAAAGGGGCGGATTGCAGCTTCGCGTTCCAGCCGATAGTCGATCCGTTTATGCAGCAGGTCGTCTCCTGGGAGGCGCTTCTCCGCACGCCTGACGGCGGCGCGCCGGGAGTTTACTTCGCCAGTCTGCCGCGTGACGACGTGTATGCCTCGGATTTACAAAGCAAGCAGGTTGCGCTCTCCATGGCCAGCGCGCTGGGGCTCCAGGACCAGACGTTATCCCTTAACCTGCTGCCGATGACGCTGGTCAACATTCCCAACGCCGTGGATTTCCTGCTCACCGCCATTGAAGCAAATGGGTTTGTACCCGAGCAAATTGTGGTGGAGTTTACCGAGAGCGAAGCCATTTCCCGATTCGATGAATTCACGGATTCGGTCAGGCAGTTAAAAAGCGCGGGCATCAGCGTGACGATCGATCACTTTGGTGCCGGATTTGCCGGGTTGCAGCTGCTGGCTCAGTTTCAGCCGGACAGAATTAAGATTAATCGCGATCTGGTCGCAAACGTGCACAAAAGTGGTCCCCGACAGGCCATTATCCAGGCGATTATCAAATGCTGTGCCTCGCTTGAGATCCAGTTCTGCGCGGTGGGGGTAGAGAAGGCTGAAGAGTGGATGTGGCTGGAGTCAGCGGGAATATCCCAGTTCCAGGGGCATCTTTTTGCCAGCCCGCGACACGGCGGTATTCCCGCGATTGCGTGGCCGGAGAAAAAGTTCGAATTCTGATAAAGCTGTACACAATCCGGCAGAGTTAACTGTACGAACGGCAAATTTTATACAACAATGTATTAACAGGTGGATGGAAAAGAACCCCGTTCATCGGTTCAAAATGCGGTCTTAGTTATACAAATAGTGTGTACAATCTGATAAGGTTGGTGCAGTTAGGTATGGAAGTTCTGAGCGTGAGGGAGTTAATGGCCTATTACAGTATCGGCGAAGTGGCCGAACGATGCGGTATCAACCCCGTTACGCTGCGTGCCTGGCAGCGCCGTTATGGATTGTTGAAGCCGCAGCGCAGCGAAGGGGGCCATCGTCAGTTTGACGATGAAGATATCCTGCGTATCGAAGAGATCAAACGCCTGATGAAAAGCGGCGTCTCGGTCGGAAAAGTCAAAGCCTTGCTGGAAAACAAAGAAGTTTTGACGCAGGGCAACTGGGTTTCATTCCAGGAAGAGATGATGACCGTTCTGCGTTACGCCAGCCCGGCAAAGCTGCGTGCCAAAATTGGCGAGTTCCGCCGCGATCACGCGATAGACGCGCTGATAGACAATATTATCTCTCCCGTCCGTCAGCGCATGAACCAGGACCAAAATACCGTGCGTCATATGGCGAGCCTGTTAGACGGAGTTCTGATTGAATTCGCGATTGCAAGCCTGGCGGAGTCCCGTAAGAAAGCCGGTAAAGACGCACTGTTGATTGGCTGGGAATGCGATGACCGCACCCACCTGTGGCTGGAAGCTGCGCGCCTGGCGCAGAAGGGCTGGCACATTGACGTCCTGGCGGAACCCATCGATTCGCCGCGTCCTGAACTGTTCCCCGGGCAAAAAATCTTCGTCTGGACGGGGAAATCCCCAACGCCTCGCCAGCAGGAACAGCTCGACCACTGGCGTGAACAGGGATTTGCTGTCGCATTTCATCATTGAGTATTAAGAGGCCTTAAGGGCCTTTTTTGTTTTTGGCATTTTCTGTGCAAAATCTATCTCAAAAATAGGCATTTCCGATGCATATTTTACTTTTCTTCTCTTCGTTATGAATGCCGCGACGAAATGCATTATTAATCAATGCATTGAACAAATACATCCATCCTGACTGCATCCTCTCACAGGGTCTATGCTTAATAAAACCAGGCAAAAAGGGCGCTTTAGCCTAATGCCCCTGCTGACAGAGGGTTGAAGTGATAATCGTTATCACTAACATGGTGTTATGCCCTGATGGCTTATCAGATGAGGTGGACCTATGGAACTGCATTCAGAAACCTTTAATCCTGCCGATTTCGCCTGGCGCGGCTTAACGCTCACGCCAGCGGCGGCGGCACATATTCACGAGCTGGTGGCGAAAAAGCCCGAGATCCTCGGCGTGCGCCTGGGTGTCAAACAGACCGGCTGCGCAGGTTTCGGCTACGTGCTCGATACCGTCACCGAACCCGAGAAAGATGACCTGGTGTTCGAGACGGACGGCGCGAAACTGTACGTCGCGCTGCAGGCCATGCCGTTTATTGACGGCACCGAAGTGGACTACGTCCGCGAAGGCTTAAACCAGTTATTCAAATTTCATAACCCGAAAGCCCAGAACGAATGCGGCTGCGGCGAAAGCTTTGGGGTATAGGCGGTACTATGTCTCGTAATACTGAAGCAACGAGTGATGTAAATACCTGGAGCGGTGGGCACCTCAACTATAAAGAGGGGTTCTTCACCCAGCTGCAGACCGATGAGCTGGCGAAAGGCATTAACGAAGATGTCGTGCGGGCGATCTCGGCGAAACGTAACGAGCCGGAGTGGATGCTGGAGTTCCGCCTGAGCGCCTTCCGCGCCTGGCTGGAGATGGAAGAGCCGCACTGGCTGAAAGCGCACTATGACAAGCTGAACTATCAGGATTACAGCTACTATTCTGCGCCCTCCTGCGGCAGCTGTGACGATACCTGCGCCTCGCAGCCCGGCGCGGTACAGCAAACTGGCGCTGAAAACAGCTTCCTCAGCAAAGAGGTGGAAGAGGCCTTTAACCAGCTTGGCGTGCCCGTTCGCGAAGGGAAAGAGGTGGCGGTGGACGCCATTTTCGACTCCGTCTCGGTGGCCACCACCTACCGCGAGAAGCTGGCAGAGCAGGGGATCATTTTCTGCTCCTTCGGCGAAGCGATTCAAGATCATCCGGAACTGGTGAAAAAGTACATCGGGACCGTAGTGCCTTCAAACGATAACTTCTTTGCGGCTCTTAACGCGGCGGTGGCCTCGGACGGTACCTTTATTTACGTACCGAAAGGCGTGCGCTGTCCGATGGAGCTATCCACCTATTTCCGTATTAATGCCGAAAAAACCGGCCAGTTCGAACGCACCATTCTGGTCGCGGATGAAGGCAGCTACGTCAGCTACATCGAAGGGTGCTCCGCCCCAGTCCGCGACAGCTATCAGCTGCACGCGGCGGTGGTGGAGGTCATTATTCATAAAGACGCCGAGGTGAAATACTCCACGGTGCAAAACTGGTTCCCGGGCGACGGCAATACCGGCGGTATCCTGAACTTCGTCACCAAGCGCGCGCTGTGCGAAGGCGAAAACAGCAAGATGTCGTGGACTCAGTCTGAAACCGGCTCGGCCATCACCTGGAAATACCCGAGCTGCATTCTGCGCGGGGATAACTCCATCGGTGAGTTTTACTCCGTGGCGCTGACCAGCGGCCACCAGCAGGCCGATACCGGCACCAAGATGATCCACATAGGTAAAAACACCAGGTCGACCATTATCTCGAAAGGCATTTCCGCCGGGCACAGTCAGAACAGCTATCGCGGGCTGGTGAAAATCATGCCGACGGCCACCAATGCGCGAAACTTTACCCAGTGTGATTCGATGCTGATCGGCGCAGACTGCGGGGCGCATACCTTCCCGTACGTTGAGTGCCGCAATAATACGGCCCAGCTTGAGCACGAGGCGACGACGTCGCGGATTGGGGAAGATCAGCTCTTCTATTGCCTGCAGCGCGGGATCAGCGAAGAAGATGCCATCTCGATGATCGTTAACGGCTTCTGTAAGGACGTGTTCTCTGAACTGCCGCTGGAATTTGCCGTTGAAGCCCAGAAACTCCTCGCCATTAGTCTTGAACACAGCGTCGGTTAAGGAAAGCACATGTTAAGCATTAAAGATTTACAGGTTAGCGTAGAAGACAAAGCCATCCTGCGTGGCCTCAATTTTGACGTTAAGCCGGGTGAAGTTCACGCCATCATGGGGCCAAACGGTTCCGGTAAAAGTACGCTTTCTGCGACGCTGGCGGGGCGCGAAGATTACGAGGTAACCCACGGCTCGGTGGAGTTTAACGGCAAAGATCTGCTGGAGATGTCACCGGAAGACCGTGCGGGAGAGGGCATCTTTATGGCCTTCCAATACCCGGTTGAAATTCCGGGCGTCAGCAACCAGTTCTTCCTGCAAACCGCGCTCAACGCGGTGCGAAAATACCGGGGGCTGGAGGCGCTCGACCGCTTCGACTTCCAGGATTTAATGGAAGAGAAAATCAAGCTGCTGAAAATGCCGGAAGATTTGCTCACCCGCTCGGTGAACGTCGGTTTTTCCGGGGGCGAGAAAAAGCGTAATGACATTCTGCAGATGGCCGTTCTGGAGCCCGAGCTGTGCATTCTGGATGAGACCGACTCCGGTCTGGATATCGACGCCCTGAAGATTGTCGCTGACGGAGTTAACTCCCTGCGCGACGGCAAGCGTTCATTCATTATCGTCACCCACTACCAGCGCATTCTGGACTACATCAAGCCGGATTACGTCCATGTGCTTTACCAGGGGCGTATTGTGAAATCCGGAGATTTCACGCTGGTTAAACAACTGGAGGAGCAGGGTTATGGCTGGCTTACCGAACAGCAGTAATGCGCTCCAGCAGTGGCACCGGCTGTTTGAAGCCCAGGGCGGCACGCGCTCTGAGCAGGCGCAGCAGCATCTGCAGCAGATGCTGCGTCTCGGCCTGCCGACGCGTAAGCATGAGAACTGGAAATATACCCCGCTTGATGGCCTGCTGAACGCCGAGTTTGTGACCCGTCTGGCGGATCTCACCCCGGCGCAGCGTGATGCGCTGGCCGTAAACGTGGATGCCGTGCGCCTGGTTTTTGTCGACGGTGAGTTCCGTCCGGAGCTGAGCGACGCCCTTCAGGGGAGCGGATTTGATATTGTGATAAACGACGATCGCCAGCCCCTGAGCGCCCCGGTTCAGCCTGAGGTTTTCCTGCACCTGACCGAGAGCCTGGCCCGCAGCGTGACGCATATCGGCGTGAAGCGTAACCAGCGTCCGGCAAAGCCGCTGCTGCTGATGCACATCACCCAGGGGCTGGACGGCGACGAAATCAACACCGCGCACTATCGCCATCATCTTGAGCTGGCGGAGGGGGCTGAGGCCACGGTGATTGAACATTACGTCAGCCTTAACGAGACGCGCCACTTTACCGGCTCGCGTTTGACGATGAACGTGGCCGCCAATGCCCAGCTTCACCACGTCAAGCTGGCGTTCGAGAACCCGCAGAGCCACCACTTTGCCCATAACGACATTTTACTTGGGCAAGATGCCGCAGCCTACAGCCATAGCTTCCTGCTCGGCGGGTCGGTGCTGCGCCACAACACCAGCACGCAGCTTAACGGTGAAAACACCACGCTGCGCATCAACAGCCTGGCGATGCCGGTTAAATCAGAGGTGTGCGACACGCGCACCTGGCTGGAGCACAACAAGGGCTACTGCAACAGCCGCCAGCTGCACAAAACCATCGTGAGTGACAGAGGTCGCGCGGTGTTTAACGGCCTGATTAACGTGGCGCAGCACGCCATTAAAACCGACGGGCAGATGACCAACAACAATCTGCTGTTAGGGCGCCTGGCGGAGGTGGACACCAAACCGCAGCTGGAGATCTACGCCGACGACGTGAAGTGCAGCCACGGTGCAACGGTCGGGCGCATCGACGACGAGCAGATGTTCTACCTGCGTTCCCGCGGCATCGACCAGCAGGCGGCGCAGAAAATGATTATCTATGCGTTTGCCGCCGAACTGACGGAAGCGCTGAACGATGGTCAGTTGAAACAGCAGGTGCTGGCGCGTATCGGTCAGCGTCTGCCTGGAGGCGAAGCATGAGTTTTCCCGTCGAGAAAGTGCGGGCAGATTTTCCGGTTCTGACCCGTGAAGTGAACGGTCTTCCTCTGGCCTATCTGGACAGCGCGGCCAGCGCGCAGAAGCCGAACCCAGTCGTGGATGCGGAAGCCGAGTTTTATCGCCACGGCTACGCCGCCGTGCATCGCGGTATTCATACCCTGAGCGCCGAGGCGACCCAGCGTATGGAAAACGTGCGCACGCAAATTGCCGCCTTCCTCAATGCAAAATCGCCTGAGGAGCTGGTCTTCGTGCGCGGAACCACCGAAGGAATCAACCTTGTCGCCAACAGCTGGGGCAACGCGCAGGTCCACGCGGGGGATAACATTATTATCACCCAGATGGAGCACCACGCCAATATCGTGCCGTGGCAGATGCTCTGCGAGCGCGTTGGCGCGCAATTGCGGGTCATTCCGCTGAACGTTGACGGGACGCTGCAGCTCGAGCAGCTCGACGCATTGCTGGATGACCGCACGCGGCTGGTGGCGGTCACCCAGGTCTCTAACGTGCTCGGGACTGAAAACCCGGTGGCAGAGATTGTCGAAAAAGCCCATCAGGCCGGCGCGAAGGTGCTGATTGACGGCGCCCAGGCGGTAATGCACCACGCGGTTGACGTTCAGGCGCTGGACTGCGATTTCTACGTCTTCTCAGGCCACAAGCTCTATGGGCCGACCGGGATCGGCGTGCTCTACGTGAAGGAAGACATTCTGCAGGCGATGCCGCCGTGGGAAGGGGGCGGCTCGATGATCGCCACCGTCAGCCTGACCGAAGGCACGACCTACGCGCGCGCGCCGTGGCGTTTTGAGGCGGGTACGCCCAACACCGGCGGGATTATCGGGCTGGGGGCGGCGGTTTCCTACGTCTCCGCAATCGGCCTTGATAGCATTCAGGAGTACGAACAGCTGCTGATGCACTATGCGCTTGCCGAGCTTGCCAGCGTGCCGGATCTGACCCTCTACGGGCCTGCCGACCGGCAAGGGGTGATCGCGTTTAATCTCGGGAAACATCACGCCTATGACGTGGGCAGTTTCCTCGATAACTACGGCGTGGCAGTCCGTACCGGGCACCACTGCGCCATGCCGCTGATGGCGTTTTACCAGGTGCCGGCAATGTGCCGCGCGTCGCTGGTGATGTACAACACAACGGAAGAGGTCGACAGGCTGGCGGCGGGGCTTAAGCGCATTCACCAGCTGCTGGGCTAACGGAGAGGCAAAAGATGGCAGAACTGCCGGACAGAGACAAATTGCTGCGCAACTTTGGGCGTTGCGCAAACTGGGAAGAGAAGTACCTTTATATCATCGAGCTGGGGCAGCGTTTGCCGCCGCTCGGTGAAGAGGCGCATAACCCGGAAAACAGTATTCAGGGCTGTCAGAGCCAGGTGTGGATTGTGATGGAACAGTCTGACGACGGCACGATAGCACTGCACGGCGACAGCGATGCGGCCATTGTAAAAGGGCTTATTGCGGTCGTCTTTATTCTTTACCACCGGATGTCGGCGCAGGATATTGTCGCGTTTGATGTCCGCCCGTGGTTTGAAAAAATGGCCCTGACCCAACACCTCACCCCGTCTCGTTCCCAGGGACTGGAAGCGATGATTCGCGCGATCCGCGCCAAAGCTGCAATCCTTAGCTAGACTTACAGAACAGCATTCATTCTGTTTCGCGAGGTGGTTCCCGCCTCGCTGGTTTTTCAGCTTTCTGGCGTCCTGCCAGTGAATAAGGAATCTCAGCATGAAGCGCGCGTCTCTAATAACTCTATTACTCCTCAGTTCGCTCGGCGCACTTAATTCGGCCCGCGCGATGGACTATCCGTTGCCGCCCGCAGGCAGTCGCCTGATTGGGCAGAATCAAACCTACACGATACAGGAAGGGGATAATAAGCTGCAGACCATCGCCCGTCGGTTTAATACCGCGGCGCAGGTGATCCTGGAAACAAACAATACCATTGCGCCAGTAAACCCTGCGCCGGGAACCGTCATTACCATTCCGTCGCAGATGCTGCTGCCGGACACGCCGCGCGAGGGGATTGTGGTGAACCTCGCAGAGCTGCGGCTCTACTACTTCCCGCCGGGAGAAAATATCGTTCAGGTCTTCCCGCTCGGCATCGGACAGCTGGGGCTGGAAACACCGGTCACGACCACGCGGGTAAGCCAGAAAATCCCGAATCCCACCTGGACACCCACGCCGGGCATTAGAGCCCGCTCTCTGGAGCAGGGAATTAAATTACCTCCGGTGGTACCTGCCGGGCCAAACAACCCGCTGGGGCGCTTTGCACTGCGTTTAGGCGTGGGCAACGGGGAATATCTCATCCACGGCACCAGCGCGCCGGACAGCGTGGGCCTGCGGGTCAGCTCCGGCTGTATGCGGATGAACGCCCCGGATATCAAAGCGCTGTTCGAACAGGTGCGGGTTGGCACGCGGGTACAGATTATTAATGAACCCGTGAAGTTCTCCGTGGAGCCGGACGGTAAACGCTATATTGAGGTCCATCGCCCGCTGGCGCAGGTTGAGGGGGAAAATCCGCAGGTCTCGCCCATTACCCACTCCGCCGACTTTGCGACTTTTGTTTCACAGGCGGGAAGCGATAAGGCGCTGATTGAGAAAGCCCTGGCACGTCGTGCGGGCATCCCGGTTATCGTGTCGTCAGGGAGCGGTCCTTCAGCCAGCAATAGCGTATTGTCGGTGCAGAACAGCCGGGTGTCTGCTGCGGTAGCGGAAGATGAAGGGGAGAAGGTGACGCAGTAGCCGTTTGACTCAGGCAAAAAAAATGGCGCACAATGTGCGCCATTTTATTAACAGGTACTATTACTTACGGTATTTAGTAGCCTGGTTGTCCAGACGCTGGTTAGCGCGAGCTGCGTCGTCTTTAGCAGCCTGAACGTCGGAACGCATTGCGTTCACGTCGTTGCTCAGCTGGTCAACTTTAGCGTTCAGAGTCTGAACGTCAGAAGACAGCTGATCGATTTTAGCGTTGCTGGAGCAACCAGCCAGCAGAGTAGAACCCAGGATTACCGCGCCCAGTACCAGTTTAGTACGATTCATTATTAATACCCTCTAGATTGAGTTAATCTCCATGTAGCGTTACAAGTATTACACAAAGTTTTTTGGGTTGAGAATATTTTTTTGATGGGAATACACCTATTTTTGATCGTTCGCTCAAAGAAGCATCGAATCAGCCCTTTTTGAGCAAAAATCTAAGGAAAAAAAGGCATTTATCATCGGATTCATCTTAGATAATTCGCAATTAAATAGAGAAACCCGATTTGCAATTTGAATGACTTTGGCTAATGCCAGGAATAAAAAAAGCGCCCGGAGGGCGCTTTTTATCAAAATTAATTCGTTCGGGAATTATTACAGCACGTGAACAGATGCGGTATTGGTGGTTCCGCTTGGTACCAGCGCGCCAGAAACCATGACCACAACGTCACCTTTCTGTGCCAGACCACGATCCACCAGCTCCAGAGCTACTTCTTTACCCAGACGGTAGAAATCATCCGTAGACGCGATCTCTTTCACCAGGTGAGGGATCACGCCTTTGCTCAGCACCAGCTGACGAGCCGTGGTTTCGTTGGTAGTCAGCGCCAGGATAGTTGCATCCGGGAAGTATTTACGCACCGCGCGAGCTGATTTACCGCCCTGGGTGGCAACCACGATCAGTGGTGCTTCCAGTTTCTCAGCCGTTTCTACTGCACCGCGGCAAACCGCTTCGGTGATGCGCAGCTTGCGGCTGTCGTTGTTGTAGTCCAGACGGCTTTTCATTACGCGGTCGGTACGTTCGCAGATGGTAGCCATGATGGTCACTGCTTCCAGCGGGTATTTACCCTTCGCGGATTCGCCAGACAGCATAACGGCATCAGTACCGTCGAGGATGGCGTTAGCCACGTCGCCTGCTTCTGCACGGGTTGGGCGTGGGTTTTTGATCATGGAGTCCAGCATCTGTGTTGCGGTGATAACCACTTTGCGCGCACGAACGCATTTCTCGATCATCATCTTCTGCGCGAAGATCACTTCTTCAACCGGGATTTCAACGCCCAGGTCGCCACGTGCAACCATGATGCCGTCAGACGCTTCGAGGATTTCGTCGAAGTTGTTCAGGCCTTCCTGGTTTTCAATTTTGGAGATAATCTGGATCTTCTCGCCGCCGTGCGCTTTCAGGTGCTCACGAATTTCAACCACGTCTGAGCGCTTACGGATGAAGGAGGCCGCAACAAAGTCAACGCCTTGTTCGCAACCGAAGATCAGGTCCTGTTTGTCTTTTTCAGCCAGCGCAGGCAGTGCGATAGAAACGCCCGGCAGGTTAACGCCTTTGTTTTCGCCCAGGTCGCCGTTGTTCAGCACTTTACAGATAACCTTGTTGCCTTCGATAGCGGTGACTTCCATACCGATCAGACCATCGTCTACCAGCACGGTGTTACCGACGGACAGGTCGTTGGTGAAGCCTTCATAGGTCACTGCAACGATTTCGCTGTTGCCGACAACGGATTTGTCAGTGGTGAAGGTGAAGGTCTGGCCCGCTTTCAGAGAGACGTCGTTACCGCCTTCCAGTTTGATGGTACGGATTTCTGGACCTTTGGTGTCCAGCAGGATGGCAGCTTTTTTACCGGTCTTGCTCATCACGTTGCGCAAGTTCTGGATACGCTGACCGTGTTCTGCGTAATCACCGTGGGAGAAGTTCAGACGCATCACGTTCATGCCGGCGTCCAGCATTTTGGTCAGCATCTCTTCAGATTCGGTTTTCGGGCCGATAGTACAAACAATTTTCGTCTTTTTCATGACAGTCTTAGTCTTTAAGTTGGGAAGGATATGGAAATCTCGCTCCGGGGGCGCACCGCCGCGGAGTCAAACCTGTGTTGCAAAAGAGTATATGACACGCACTAAGGATAGGAGACATCAAATGAGCGTGCAGAAGAAAGTGTGCCTGAGTGACAGCCCAACTAAGGAGGGGAGAAGTTGTACGTTGTTTTTTGTATTCCAAGCGCTGAAACCATTCACCAGGGATTAGGCGCGCATTATACGCTGATTTTAAGATAAAAGGAAAATGGAAACGGTGTTTCAGAAATAATCTGTGCAGTTTCACATAATATTGTTATCAAGGCGTTAAGCCATGATGACAACTTATGGCGGCAGGTGATTGACCTGCCGCGTTTTGCTTATTTTTGCAGCGCCTGGCTGAGGTCGGCAATCAGGTCTTTGGGATCTTCAATCCCGACCGACAGACGGATCAGCTGCGGCACAATGCCGTTTGCCAGGCGTTGCTCCAGCGGAATCGAGGCGTGCGTCATGCTGTAAGGCTGGCTCACCAGACTTTCCACACCGCCGAGGCTTTCCGCGAGGGTGAACAGTTTCAGGTTGCGAATCACCTCGGTGGCGCGTTGCGCATCCCCTTTTACCACGACGGAAATCATCCCACCGGGCAGGGCCATCTGCGTGCGGGCAAGCTGATATTGCGGATGCGATTCCAGGCCGGGATAGAAAACCTTTTCGACCAGAGGATGCTGATCCAGCCATTGCGCAATCGTAAGCGCGTTGGTGCTGTGCTTTTCTACCCTCAACGCAAGCGTGCGAATACCGCGCAGGGTCAGGAAGCTGCTGAACGGATCAAGTACGCCGCCCACCGCGTTTTGCAGATAGCCCAGCTTATCCGCCAGTTCCCTGTTGTCCCCGACAATCGCCAGCCCGGCCACCACGTCAGAGTGGCCGTTCAGGTATTTGGTGGCGGAGTGCACCACGATATCGAAACCCGACTCCAGCGGACGGTGGATCACCGGCGACGCGAAGGTGTTGTCCGCCACGCTGATGACGTTATGACGGCGGGCGATCGCCGCAATGGCCGCCAGATCCGCCAGCTTCAGCAGCGGATTGGTTGGCGTTTCGACCCACACCATACGCGTATCCGGGCGGATGGCGTCCTCAAGACCGGCTAAGTCGTCCGGTTTAACCCAGCTGACCTGCAGGCCGGTGCTGCGCTTGCGCACGTTTTCGATCAGGCGGTACGTCCCACCGTAAACGTCATCAATGGCGACGATATGGCTGTCTTTGTCCAGCAGTTCGAGCACCGTGGAGATGGCCGCCAGACCGGAGGCGAAGGCGTAGCCGCGCGTGCCGCCTTCCAGTTCGGCGATGGCGGTTTCCAGCGCATGGCGTGTAGGGTTGCCGCTGCGGGAATATTCATAGCCGGTATGCTCGCCGGGTGACGGTTGCGCAAACGTCGAGGTGGCGTAAATCGGCGGCATGACGGCGCCGTGCTGGTCGTTGAACTCGCCGCTGTGTACGCTCAGGGTAGCCAGGTTTTTCATCATCGATTCCTTTATTGCTGAAGACGGTTGCGCCAGGCGGTCAGAACGTCGCTGCGCGTAATCAGACCGAGAAAACGGTCGTTGTCATTAATCACTGCCACCAGACCGCGGTCGAAGATGGCGTTCAGGGCGCTTTCCGGGGCGTGTTTATCAAGGAACTCCACCTGGCGCGTCATGGCTGCCGTCACCGGAAGCGCGAAGCGGTCGCCGTCGCCGCCGATATGCCGCAGAAGATCCCACTCGTCGATAATGCCCACCACCTTGCCGTTCTCCAGCACCGGCAGCTGGGAGATGTCATACAGGCGCATGCGTGCCAGTACGGTGGAAAGCGTGTCGTCCGGGACCGCGGTGACGGTGGCGCCTTCATCGTGACGCAGGGCGATGTAGTCGGAGAGGTCGCCGGCCTGAGGACGCGTGATGAGCCCCTGCTGTCGCATCCAGTCGTCGTTAAACATCTTCGAGAGATACTTATTGCCGCTGTCGCAGGCGAAGGTCACCACGCGTTTCGGCGCGGTCTGCGCCTGGCAATACTTCAGCGCGGCCGCCAGCAGCGTGCCGCTGGAGGAGCCCGCCAGAATGCCTTCCGTTTTCAGCAGATCGCGCGCGGTGGTGAAGGCCTCTCGGTCGGTGATGCGCCAGGCGCGATTCACCCCTTCAATGTGGGCCAGCGGCGGAATAAAGTCTTCGCCAATACCTTCAACCAGCCAGGAGCCCGCGTCGTGGTAGCGTCCGGTTTCCACCTGGTCGGCCAGAACGGATCCGGCCGGGTCTGCCAGGACAAATTCAGTATGCGGAGAGTGCTCGGCGAACCACGCCTGCAGGCCGCCCAGCGTGCCGCCTGAGCCGACGCCCACGACGATGGCGTCGATCCGGCCGTCAAGCTGTTCATACAGTTCCGGCGCCGTGGTTGTGCGGTGCGCCAGCGGGTTGGCCTCGTTATTGAACTGGTCGATGTAAAACGCGCCGGGCAGCTCGTTGGCCAGGCGCTGGGCGTAATCCTGGTAGTAGGCAGGGTGGCCCTTGTTGACGTCGGAGCGGGTCAGCACCACCTGGGCACCCAGCGCGCGCAGGTGGAAAATCTTCTCGCGGCTCATTTTGTCCGGCACCACCAGGATCAGCGAGTAGCCTTTCTGGGCGGCAATCAGGGCCAGGCCGAGACCGGTATTCCCCGCCGTCGCCTCAATAATCGTGCCGCCCGGCTGCAGCTGGCCGGTACGCTCCGCTTCGTTAATCATCGACAGCGCAACGCGATCCTTAATAGAGCCGCCCGGATTCTGGTTTTCCAGCTTCAGGAACAGCGAGCAGGGGCCGGTATCAAGCTTGTGCAGCTGGATAAGCGGGGTACGGCCAATCAGTTCGGTGACGGAGTGATAAATCGTCATGATGTTTTCCTTTCTGGATGTCATGACGGGATGATAGGGCGGTGAAATTTTCTCAATAAAGAACCATTCACTGCCGTTTAGAACAGAAAGGAATATAAATGCCATTTCTGGATGGCAGGACAGCAAGACGTAAAGTTGTCTGGATGTGAGGATGGCTATATCGGGATAAAATGCTGCAAAAATGACCGTTTTTTGCGCCCGTCCGCCAGCAGATATGCATCCGGCAGATAATCATTGCTGAAATTGGTCTAAATGCTTCCCACCCGGTAAATCCGCTGTTTATTTCGGAAAGTTATAACACATTCTTTTTTGTTCATTTAAAAGCTGGTAACGGCTGTTTACTATCGTTTGGACATCCATACTGCTAAACCGCCACGGGCGGCACGGATAACGAATAAGAATGATTGTACTGAGCAATATTTCGAAGGTTTTTGACAACGGAAAGGTGGCACTCACAGCCGTTGATAACGTCAATTTGACGATAGCACAGGGACAGATATACGGGATCATTGGTTACAGCGGCGCAGGTAAAAGCACGCTTATCCGCCTGCTCAACGGGCTGGAAAAACCGAGCAGCGGCAGCGTAACCATCAACGGGCAGAACATTTCTGCCGCAAAAGGTGAAGCGCTGCGCCAGGCGCGTCTGAAGATCAGCATGGTGTTTCAGCACTTTAACCTGCTGTGGTCGCGCACGGTCAGCGAGAATATTGCGTTCTCGATGCAAATTGCCGGCGTACCGAAAGCCGAAATTAAGGCCCGCGTGGCCGAGCTTATTGAACTCGTTGGCCTGAAAGGCCGCGAGCATGCCTATCCGTCGCAGCTGAGCGGTGGTCAAAAGCAGCGCGTGGGTATTGCGCGTGCGCTGGCTAATCGCCCGGATGTGCTGCTCTGCGATGAAGCCACCTCCGCGCTTGACCCGCAGACCACCGATCAGATCCTCGATCTGCTGCTGGATATTAACCGCCGCTTTAAGCTGACCATCGTGCTGATCACGCACGAGATGCACGTGGTGCGCAAAATCTGCGACCGCGTGGCGGTAATGGAGAACGGTAAGGTGGTGGAAGAGGGAGACGTGCTGAGCGTCTTTACCCATCCGCAGCAGCCGATTACGCAGCAGTTTGTGCGTCAGGTGAGCCAGTACGCTGAAGAAGAAACGTTCAATACCGAACTGGCAAACGATCTGGAAGGGACGGTCATCAGGCTGACCTTTACCGGGCACAGCACGCATAAGCCGATTGTGGGCGAACTGACGCTGCGCTACGGCCTGCCGTTTAACATCCTGCACGGAAAAATGACCCAAACCGCTCACGGCGTGTTTGGTCAACTCTGGGTGCACGTCGTGGCATCTGACGAACAACTGAACAATATCCTCGCCGACCTGCAGCACAGCGATATTGAAGGCGAGGTGATTAAACATGGCTGAGAATCTCTTTCCGCATCTCAAGTGGGATCAGCTCTGGGCGGCGACGCTTGAGACGCTGTACATGACCGCGCTGTCCGGCGTGGCGACCTTTGTGCTGGGCATCGTGCTGGGTCTGGCGCTGTTTTTAACCGCGCGCGGCGGTCTGTTCCATAACCGCACGGTTTACAGCGTGATTTCGATTGTGGTGAACGTGTTCCGCTCTATTCCGTTCATCATTTTGATTGTCCTGCTGATCCCGTTCACCAAGACCGTCGTCGGCACCATTCTTGGCGCCAACGCGGCGCTGCCGGCGCTGATTGTGGGCGCGGCACCGTTCTACGCACGCCTGGTGGAGATCGCCCTGCGTGAAGTGGATAAAGGCGTCATCGAAGCAACGCGCTCGATGGGCGCACGACTGAGCACGTTAGTGTTTCGGGTTTTACTGCCGGAATCATCACCCGCACTGGTATCAGGTATTACGGTGACGCTGATTGCGCTGGTGAGCTACAGCGCAATGGCGGGGGTGATTGGCGCCGGTGGTTTGGGAAATCTGGCTTATCTGGAAGGATTCCAGCGCAACCATGGTGACGTCACGCTGGTGGCAACGGTGACCATTCTGATCATCGTTTTCATTATCCAGTTCTGCGGCGATGTCATTACTTCACTGTTAGACAAAAGATAATCTCTAATAACACACAGGAACCACATCATGAAAAAGACACTGACACTGATCGCCGCCGCAACTCTGAGCGCCCTGAGCTTCGCCTCCTGGGCCGACACCCTGACCGTGGGCGCATCCAACACGCCGCACGCCGAAATTCTGGAGCAGGCAAAGCCAATTCTGGCGAAGCAGGGTATCGACCTGGAGATCAAACCGTTCCAGGACTACATTCTGCCGAACACCGCGCTGGCGGGTCATGACATCGACGCGAACTATTTCCAGCACATTCCTTACCTGAACAGCGTGCTGAAGGATCATGCGGGCGATAAAGACTACGATTTCGTCAGTGCGGGCGCGATCCACATTGAGCCAATCGGCATCTACTCCAAAAAATACAAGTCGCTGAAAGACTTGCCTGAAGGTGGCAAGATCATCATGCGTGATGCGGTTTCTGAAGAGGGGCGTATTCTCTCCATCTTCGAGAAAGAGGGCGTGATCAAGCTGAAGCCGGGCATCGATAAAGTGACCGCGCGCATCAGCGACATCGTTGAGAACCCGAAAAAGCTGAAGTTCACGCCGAACGTGGAAGCCTCTCTGCTGCCGCAGATGTACAACAACAACGAAGGCGATGCGGTAGTGATCAACGCCAACTACGCGATTGACGCGGGTCTGGATCCGGTTCACGACCCGATTGCGGTAGAGAGCGGTGAAAACAACCCGTACGCCAACATCATTACCGTGCATCGCGGTGACGAGAAGAAGAAAGACATCGTTGCGCTGGTGAACGTGCTGCACTCGAAAGAGATTCAGGATTGGATCCGCACCAAGTACAAAGGCGCGGTCATCCCAGTAAACAACTAATTTACTGATTTTACAGATGAAGCCCGGCGAGTCTCTCGCCGGGCTTCTTTTTTGTATCCGGCTGGAGAATCATTTAAGCTCAACGTTTAACAGGCAATGGAGTGATGACGATGGGTAACGTGACCAAAGATGAAGCGCTGTATCAGGAGATGTGCCGGGTGGTCGGGAAGGTCGTGCTTGAGATGCGTGATTTAGGGCAGGAGCCAAAGCATATTGTCATTGCCGGAGTCCTGCGTACCGCGCTGGCGAACCAGCGCGTTAAACGCAGTGAATTGACAACCGAAGCGATGGAAACGGTGGTTAAAGCGCTGGCCGGGTAATGCGCCAGCGTTTCGCAAGCTGCTCGAGCGAGCAGCAGAGCAGGTAGTAGACCACGCCCGTAAAGATAAAAATGGCCGCCGGGTAGATTTGCACCCGGTTGTTGACCTGTCCCGCCACCGTGGTCAGCTCCGGTACGTTCACGATAAACGCCAGCGACGTATCCTTCAGCAGGCTAATAAAAATCCCCACCAGCGACGGCAGAATATTCCTCAGCGCCTGCGGCAGAAGCACGCGCCACAGGGTTTGCCGCGTGCTGAATCCCTGTGACAGCGCGGCCTCGTACTGCCCGGTCGGCAGCGCGCTCAGCCCGGCCAGCACCGAGTGCATCACGGTGGCCGCCGTAAACCAGGCCAGCGCCAGCGTGACGGTCAGCGCCCCGGGCAGATCGCCCCCGGTCATGAGCGGCAGGAGATACCACATCCAGAAAATCACGAAGATGAGCGGGATCCCGCGAATCAGCTCTGCCCATAAAAAGAGGACCTTTCGCACGAGCCCGGTAAAGCGCCAGGCCAGGCACGCGAGCAGTATCCCTCCGGGCAGAGCGATAACCGCAGCGCCTGCTGCCATCATTAACGAAAGCAGTACGCCTCCCGGTTCACCGGCTGCCGCGCGTCCCCACAGCAGATAATCGAGGTTATCGCTGATGACATTAAGTCCGGCAATCATGTTTTTCACTCCCTGTGGTGGCGACGCCTGGGCGTTTACGTTTCGCCTGCGGCCCAAGGCGGACCAGCACCATTCCCATGACCAGACCGGTCAGCAGATAGAGAGCGGTACCGAGGGTAAATGCCTCCAGCGCGTGCGCGTTAAAGCTTTCGATTTGCCTGACCTGGTAGGTGAGCTCGGCGAAGCCAATCCCGCTGGCGAGCGAGGAGAGCTTCATGAGGTTGAGATACTGGCCCACAACGGGCTGCCAGGCGTTAGCCAGGCCCTGCGGCAGAAGGATGAAGCGAAACAAGCGCCACGTGGAGAATCCCTGGGCGAGCGCCGCCTCCCGCTGCCCGGCGGGCACGGAACGCAATCCTGCTTCCACCTCTTCGATTAAAAACGCCGAGGTAAAAACGCCCAGCCCCCAGGCAGAGCATAAAAATTCGGGCGTAAACCACCAGACGTCGCCGGGCAGAATCGACCAGCTGTGATCGGCGTTGACCGCGTCACGAAACGCCTGCGGCAGCCCGTTCCAGGCGGCAAAATACCAGAACAGTAGCTGCACCAGCAGCGGGGTATTGCGAAAGAGTGATACCCAGCCGCTGACGATCGCTTTCCCGACGTGTCCCCCGGAAAGGCGCAGGAGCATAAAGAGCAGTGCGAGCAGGCTGGCCAGCACGATCCCCGCCAGCGTCACCCACAGGGTGGTGAGGAATCCGGAGAGTATCCACTGCAGAGGCTGTCCGGTCAGTACCCCCTGCCAGTCGAGCGCGGGCATTACAGATGCTCCTGATGCAGCGGGTTGAGCACCTTTTGCAGGAACCGCTGCGCGCGCGGATGCGACGGCTGGCTGAAAAACTGTGCCGGCGGCGCGGTTTCCAGAATTTGCCCGCCGTCGATAAAGACAATCCGGTCGGCAATTTCCCGGGCAAACTGCATCTCGTGGGTCACCACGATCATCGTGATCCCGCTGTGGGCGAGGGCTTTCATCACGTACAGCACTTCACCAATCATCTCCGGATCCAGCGCGGAGGTGGGTTCATCGAACAGAATGATTTGCGGTGAAGAGGCCAGGGCGCGGGCAATCGCGACGCGCTGCTGCTGTCCACCGGAAAGTTCTGCCGGGAAATGGTGGGCTTTTTCCAGCATCCCGACCTTCTCCAGCAGGGCCAGCGCGCGCTCCCGTGCGGGCTGCGGCTTCCAGCCGTGAACGTGCTCCAGCGCCAGGGTAATGTTCTGGCTGGCAGTGAGGTGGGCGTAAAGATTGAACTGCTGGAACACAAACCCCACGCGGCTTCGCAGCTGGCGCAGCCCGGTACCGGAGAGCTTTCCGGTAGGCTTGTTGTCGACCAGAATCTCTCCGCCGCTCAGGGTTTCAAGCTGGTTGATGAGACGAATCAGGGTGGATTTACCGGAACCCGACGGGCCGAGGATGGCGACCACTTCACCGGGCGTGATGGTGAGGTTAATGTCGTTTAAAACCTGATGGTCACCGTAGCGTTTGTCCACGTGACGAAACTCGACGCTGGCCTGTTCCAGATGTGAAAAATCCGCGGCACCGGCCGCGGAGTGTGAAAATAAACCTGAGAGCATAATTATCTGGCTTCTATTTTAAAGGCGCGAGGCTGTGGGGAAGGCGTGTTTGGGCCAAACCAGACATCGTAGATTTTTGCTGCCTGACCGGTCTTCTCGAGGTTAACCAGCTCGTCGTTAACGGCCTTCAGCAGCGCCGTTTCGCCTTTTTTCACCCCAACGCCAATCTCTTCTTTGCTGAGCAGGTCGGGCAGGATTTTAAAGTTCGCTTTATCCGGCGCCTGCGCCAGCAGACCGGCCAGAATGGTGCTGTCCTGGGTGATGGCCTGTACGTTACCGTTGCGCAGTGCCGTCAGCGCCAGCGGAATATCGTCATAAGAGAGCACGCGTGACTGCGGGAAACGCTGGTGCAGCGCCTGCTCGCCTGTTGTGCCTTTGACTGCGCCAATGCGCGCCCGGCTATAGTCATCAAGCTTGTCCGGTGATTTAGCCGGCACGAGGAACTGCTGGCCGGTGACAAAGTAAGGCGTCGAGAAGTCAATCACCTGCGCGCGTTCCGGGGTGATGGTGATATCCGCCACGATCAGATCGGCTTTACCGGACTGCAGCAGCGGAATACGGTTAGCCGGATTGGTGGCAACCAGTTCAAGCTTCACGCCGAGCGATTTTGCCAGCGCTTTGGCGAAGTCCACGTCGTAACCCACGATCTCATGCGTTTTGGCATCAATCGAGCCAAACGGCGGGTTGGCATCAAACGTGGCCACTTTCACCACCCCTGCTGCCTTAATATCCGCCAGCCGATCGGCCTGCGCCTGCGCTGAAAGCAGGCCCCAGGCTGCCACTACGCCCAGAGCCAGCGTCCGTTTTTTAAACCCTTTCATTTTTGCTGCCATAGTCATTCGCCATCCCGTTGTTTTTGTTTTACCCCGTTACGCTCCCATAAGGGAAAGCTATCGCCAAATAAGAAATCGTTCTTTGCTATGAGCAAAAAAGCATTAGTGAACAAGGTGTTAATGAAGAGTGAAAAGGACGAGGGTGCTATTTGCAGATCCTGCACATCGACAGTGGATTTTGGTATTTCCCCTGCACGGGATTGGGGTGCTTAACTGAAGGCAGATACGGCGAGAGAGGGTAAGACGATGAAAAAATGGATCAGCACGTTACGGCGGTTTTTTGCGGCCCGGCCAGCGAATGCGGAGAACAGCGCGCAACGTGTTCTTGAGTCGATCCTGCCTGTCGCCAGCCTGTATGGCGTCGACGTTGCCAACATTGACCCGGAGTGGTTCCATGATAAAACGCCACGCTGAACTGCGCCGCACGCGCGAAACCTACTGGAACGAAGTGTGCGTGACGTTTAACGAGTGAAATAAAAAAGCACCGGCTTCCCGGTGCTTTTTTATTAGATCTTGCAGGCGTCGCCGCAGTCGTCGTCGGCGACAATCGCCTGCGCTTTTTTATCCGCGTCGTCCAGACGTTCCGCATTACGCTCTTCTGCTTCATCCAGACCGTTAAACACTAAGTTATCGAGATCAATTTCCATGTTGCACCTGCTCTGTTCAGTTTTCGATACTGGCACAGTATAGGGCAAAAAAAGCCAGCAATGTACCTCGCAGCACATAAGGATAATCCCTGCCATACTCAGTGCTTTATCGCTGAGGAGAGCACATGATTACACTCTGTAAAACCTGTGGAACCGCCTACGATATGCAGCCGGACAGATGCCCGATTTGCGAGGATGAGCGCCAGTACGTGCCCGCCACGGGCCAGGCATGGACCGATCTCGACACCGTCACCGCCACCCATAGCAATAAATGGCAGCAGCTGGAGCCGCGGCTGTTTGGGATCAAAACGGTGCCCGCGTTTGCGATAAACCAGCGGGCGCTGTTCCTGCAAACGCCCCACGGCAATATCCTCTGGGACTGCATCGCCAACCTCGACCCCGCAACCAAAGCGCTCGTTACCGCCCTCGGCGGCATCAGCGCGATTGCTATTTCACATCCGCACTATTACACCACCATGCAGGAGTGGGCTGCGGCGTTTGATGCGCCGGTGTATCTGCACGCCAGCGACAAAGAGTGGGTCATGCGCGACAGCCCGGCCATTCATTTCTGGGAGGGGGATGCGCTGGATATTTTCCCGTCGGTTACCCTGCTGCGTCTGGGTGGGCATTTTGCCGGGGGAACGGTGCTGCACTGGCAGGAGGGGGACGGGGTATTGCTGGTTGGCGATATTCTGCAGGTCACGCCGGGTAAAGACGCCGTCTCGTTTATGTGGAGCTACCCGAATTATCTTCCGCTGCCGGCCCGCGCCGTGGCGTCGGTGGTGAGTCATCTCGAAGGCAAAACCTTTGAACGTCTTTACGGCGCGTTCGAAGGGCAGAACATCCAGGCCAGTGCGGACGAGATTGTGCAGCGGTCGGGCCAGAAATATATTGCTTGTCTGAAGTAAACCACGATGGGTAAACTTTACGAGTGTGATCTCGATCATGCCTAAACTAAAACAGATAAAAGAGACATTGCTATGCAACATATCATTGAAGGTTTTCTCAGCTTTCAAAAAGAGATTTTCCCGCAACGTAAAGAACTCTTCCGCAGTTTAGCGTCCAGCCAGAATCCCAAAGCGCTGTTCATCTCATGCTCCGACAGCCGTCTGGTCCCGGAACTGGTCACCCAGCAAGAGCCAGGACAACTCTTTGTCATTCGTAATGCTGGCAACATCGTGCCGCCTTTCGGGCCGGAGCCGGGCGGTGTGTCCGCAACCATCGAATACGCCGTGGTGGCGCTGGGCGTCACGGATATCGTGATTTGTGGTCACTCCAACTGTGGCGCAATGAAGGCGATCGCCGATAACGCGAACCTGGAGCCGATGCCTGCGGTGTCACACTGGCTGCGCTATTCCGACGCGGCGAAAGCCGTGGTTGAGAAGAAAACCTGGGATAAGCCGATCGATAAGGTCAATGCGATGGTGCAGGAGAACGTGTTTGCGCAGCTGAGCAACATCAAGACCCATCCGTCCGTTGCGGTGGGCCTGCGTAATAACTCCATCCGACTGCACGGCTGGGTGTACGATATTGAAAGCGGCGAAATCCTCGCGCTGGATAAAGCGACGAAAAGTTTCGTTTCGCTGTCGGAAAACCCGGAAGTCTTCTTCGAGTAATTACCGACAGCAGGGCATGGAAGCCCTGTTAGATCTCAATATACGGTAACCTTCTCCGCGATCCCGACGCGGGTTTTTCAGCCGCCTTCGCCATCGCTTCTGCAATCTCTGCACATTCCGCCAGCCCCTGAACGAAGGGACGGTCGTGCATCAGCCACGGTATCGCGCCGAAGGCGATGCGTCCGCGCACGGTGTCAGGCGCTTTTAAGGTGTAATCCTCGCCGATATCGGGTATCTCATCGCCGGTTGCTTCCAGCTGTTTTCGCAGCGTCGGGAAAGGCAGATCTTTCGTTTTGAGCGGCTTTTGTCCGCGTGCGTCAATAAATACGTTGAAACGATAGACGGTCTCTTTTGTGGTTATCACCGTTCGATCGCTGCCAACGTCGAGCGTGTAGTCGTCACCGAGCGCGGCCACGCTGATGATGCCGGCTTCGCGAAGTGCGAGCAGCCTGCGGATAGACTGCGGAGGAATGGCGGCATAATTGTCGATAAATACCCGAGCCAGCCCCTGACTGAAGCGTTCACCGTCTTGCTCATCGAGATGGGGGACGATCTCCTGAACCACTTCATGCAGCCGAAGCACGGTATAGCGCCAGGCCACGGTACGGCGTTCCCGTTTGTTGCGTTCAACCTCGTTGAGATTTTCTTCCGCCCAGGTAAAGGGGCCGTGCCGTTTACGATCCTCAAACCAGGCCTCACGAATGCTGTCCGCATTCTGCTTATGCAGCGATATTTTCTCGCACCACGTCGGGTCAGCGAGCTGAAGCTCTTTGACCATCAGGGTAAATATACGGTCGAGCAGGCCATCCGATCCTTTGGCAATCTCGCTTTCAGCCGCGCCTTCGGTCAATACCGACAGCGGTTCGTAAGGAATAGGGCAGTAAAAATCGGCTTCCGGCAGAATGCCCGTCCGGGACATCAGGACAATCTTCAACGCGTCGCTGCCTTTATCCAGCACGAATTTATCATCACGAAATTCACCGTGCTGCATCACCACCGCCATGGCCGCGTCGAGACCGCTTAACGATGTCCCCATGATACCGACGCGGCAGGGAGGGATACTGGCGTCCATCAGACCGGACCAGGGGCTTGGGAAGAACGTGCGCGTGGATTCGTCCTCGTCTGGCCAGACGTGGCCGGTGGCGATAACCGCAAGGTCGAATTGTTCAGGCAAGACGCTGCCGTTGACGGAAAGCGTAACGCCGGTTGTCGCGGGAATGATGTCTGTGACCTTCGCAGATTCATGGACATCAACGTTGAATCCCAGCCTTTTTGCCTCTTTTACGATGGAAAGAAAGCTGTCGCGGAAATATTGACCCAGCAGAAGCCGGGGCAGGAACTGCCGGTCATGCAGGCGGGTTTTATCAACCTTAAAGCGCGCAAGATGGGCGTCACTCTGTTCCTTGAGCCAGTCGAGATAGGTGATAAAAATGGGCGGGATTTCAATGCTCGCAATGTTCGCCAGCATCAGCCGGGAATTATCGTCGTCGTTATAGGGCATACCCACGCCAGCGTCTTCGGATTGTTCGAAAACGGAAACGGAGAGCGGCGTGCTGTTCTTGAGGAGGTGATAAAAGGTGTAAATCCCTGTGGGGCCGGAGCCGATAATCGCGATCTTCTTCATCAACACGTTTCCTGTGTTTTTTCCATAAGAAAAGCGTAGCAGGAGAATAATGATGAAAATAAGGGATTAGGAAAATTCAGGATATCAGAAGAGGATTTGCACCATTTCAGGACTGAAATGGTGCGTCCGAGTGGACTCGAACCACCGACCCCCACCATGTCAAGGTGGTGCTCTAACCAACTGAGCTACGGACGCAGAATGGTGCGTTCAATTGGACTCGAACCAACGACCCCCACCATGTCAAGGTGGTGCTCTAACCAACTGAGCTATGAACGCAACGTGTTGTCGCTGACAACGGGGACGAATATTAGCGGCACAGCACCGAGGTGGCAAGAGGGAAAATGCATTTTTCTCTCTGATTTCACGCGATTGCTTCATTACCGCGCAAAGTGAAGAGAAAGTAGCCGCCGCCCGGCGGCTACCGCGTCGTTAACGTGCCGCGCGCTGCAAAATGACCGTTGATGGCTGGCGCTGCAGGAAGCGCATTCGCATCATCATCATAATCGCCGCCGACGTCAGGCCGATGATAAAGCCCATCCAGAACCCTGCCGGCCCCATGCGCTCAACCACTAAGTCCGTCAGGGCCAGAATATAGCCACACGGCAGACCCAACACCCAGTAGGCGATGAAGGTGATAAAGAAGATGGAGCGCGTGTCTTTATATCCACGCAGCACGCCGCTGCCAATCACCTGGATGGAGTCAGAGATCTGGTAAATCGCGGCCAGCAGCATCAGGTGCGATGCCAGCGTGACCACTTCCGGGTTGTCGTTATAGAGCAGGGCAATCTGCTCGCGTAATGCAACGGTAAAGAGCGCCGTACAGACAGCCATGCAGACGCCGACGCCCAGCCCGGTCCGGGCGGCCGTTTGCGCATCCAGCGT
Source organism: Enterobacter cloacae complex sp. P16RS2 (assembly GCF_014982155.1). NCBI lineage: Bacteria > Pseudomonadati > Pseudomonadota > Gammaproteobacteria > Enterobacterales > Enterobacteriaceae > Enterobacter > Enterobacter cloacae complex sp. P16RS2. Next base: position 215,987 of record NZ_JADCKW010000009.1, read on the forward strand.
TGAGCCCTGGCCCAGGCGGAAGCCGACGCGGATCGTCACCGCCGCCGCCAGCGACATCGGCAGGACGAACATCAGGGAGCTGAAGTTCAGCGCAATCTGGTGCCCGGCCACGTTTACAATGCCCAGCGGGGAGACCAGCAGGGCGACCACGGCAAACAGGGTCACCTCAAAGAACAGGGCGAGGGCGATCGGTAACCCTAACTGCACCAGACGCGTCATGATGTTCCAGTCCGGCGTGCTAAATCTTTTCTCGTTGCGAATATCGCGCATGGAACGGGCGCGTTTTACAAAGGCGATCATGGAGAAGAACATCACCCAGTAAACGGCAGCCGTCGCCACGCCGCAGCCGACGCCGCCGAGCTCCGGCATCCCGAAATGACCGTAAATAAAGACATAGTTCACCGGAATGTTGACCAGCAGGCCGATAAAGCCCATCACCATCCCGGGCTTGGTTTTCGCCAGGCCCTCACACTGGTTACGCGCCACCTGGAAAAAGAGGTAGCCGGGCGCACCCCAGAGCAGGGCGCGCAGATAGCCCACGGCTTTATCAGCCAGTGCCGGGTCAATGTTATGCATAGCGCGAATGATGTGGCCCGCGTTCCAGAGCACGACCATGATCAGCAGGGAAACAAACCCTGCCAGCCAGAAACCCTGACGAACCTGATGGGCAATGCGCTCGCGACGACCCGAGCCATTGAGCTGAGCGATAACCGGCGTGAGCGCGAGCAGCAGACCGTGGCCGAACAGGATGGCCGGAAGCCAGATTGACGTGCCGATAGCCACGGCCGCCATATCGGTGGCGCTGTAGCCACCTGCCATTACCGTATCCACAAATCCCATTGCGGTCTGGGCCACTTGCGCGACGATCACTGGTATAGCCAGTGCCAATAGCTGGCGCGCTTCATTCATGTACTTCTGCACGTGAACACCTTTATTTTGTAGTTATTTGAGAGACTAAAAAAGCCGCCGAAACGGGCAGCAAGAAGAAAATGCAGGGGGGTGCCAGCTATTGTAGCGGGCTTTAGCTATTTATCTAGTGAAAAAATCGCCAGAAAATGCGCTCCGCTGGCAACCTCTTTTTCCAACTGTTATTGTGGTGGGATTAAACGGTGTCACCACCGTCCGGAAAAAACAGGAGTTGTAAGCATGTTTACTGGTATTGTGCAGGGCACCGCCAAAGTGGTGTCCATTGATGAAAAACCTAATTTCCGTACTCATGTTGTTGAGCTGCCGGAATATATGCTTGAGGGTATTGAAACCGGCGCGTCGATTGCTCACAACGGCTGCTGTCTGACCGTTACCGAAATTAACGGCAACCAGATTAGCTTTGATTTAATGAAAGAGACGCTGCGCATCACCAACCTGGGCGAGCTGGCGGTAGGAGATACTGTCAACGTTGAGCGGGCGGCGAAGTTTAGCGATGAGATTGGCGGCCACCTGATGTCCGGGCACATCATGACCACCGCTGAAGTGGCAAAAATCGTGACCTCGGAAAATAACCGTCAAATCTGGTTTAAAATGCAGGATCCTTCATTAATGAAATACATCCTCTATAAAGGATTTATTGGCATCGATGGGATTAGCCTGACGGTGGGTGAAGTAACGCCAACGCGTTTTTGCGTGCATTTAATTCCTGAAACGCTGCAGCGCACCACGCTGGGCGCCAAAAAACTGGGGCACCGCGTGAATATTGAAATTGATCCGCAAACCCAGGCGGTGGTGGATACGGTTGAACGCGTGCTGGCAGCAAAAGAAGCGGCAATAATAAAGACCGCCGAAGAAGAAGAATAAAAAATAACCCCGGGTATCCGGGGTTATTTTTTAGCGTGCGACACGTAGTCCGTGTTCAATCCCACGGCTGAATACCACCTGCCAGAGCTGAATATCCCGTGCGCGAAACGCCCCCGCGCACGCATTCAGATAATAGCTAAACATCCGCCTGAATCGTTCAGAATAGTTGTCCGCAATCTCAGGCCAGGTCTCCTGAAAACGCGCATGCCAGGCCATCAACGTGGTGTCGTAATCCGCGCCAAAGTTATGCCAGTCTTCCATCACGAAATGGGGTTCACTGGCGTTGGCAATCTGGCGGACGGACGGTAAACAGCCATTCGGAAAGATGTATTTGTTGATCCACGGGTCGACGTTATTGTCGGTTCGCTTAGAGCCGATGGTGTGCAGCAGGAAGATGCCGTCCGGTTTCAGATTCCGATCCACCACCTCAAAATAGGTAGCGTAGTTTTTCGGCCCCACGTGCTCGAACATGCCGACGGAGACGATCCGGTCAAACTGCTCGTTCAGGTCACGGTAATCCTGCAGCCGGATATCCACGTCAAGACCCTCACAGCGCTCCCGCGCCATTTTTTGCTGTTCCGCTGAGATCGTCACGCCGACCACGCTGACGCCATAGTGTTTCGCCATAAAATACGCCAGCCCACCCCAGCCGCAGCCGATATCCAGTACGCGCATACCCGGCTGGAGCTGAAGCTTCTCGCTAATCAGACGCAGCTTAGCCTGCTGGGCCTCTTCAAGCGTCGACGCGTCTTTCCAGTAGGCGCAGGAGTATTGCATGAAAGGGTCCAGCATACGGCTGAACAGGTCGTTGCCCAGATCGTAGTGTTCTTTGCCGACGATCCACGCGCGTTTTTTACTTTGCAGATTAAACAGTCGGGCAGAGGCGACACGCAAAGTGTCTTTCAGATTGCGAGGGAGTTGATTTTCAAGACCGGCACGCAGCACGCTGGCGAAAAAGGTATCCAGACGTTCGCATTCCCACCAGCCGTCCATATAGCTTTCTCCCAGGCCTAACGATCCCTCTCGCAGCACGCGTTTAAAAAAGTCGGGATGTTTAACCTGAGGATCGGATGGCGATGATCCATTGATAGTGATGCCTGCTCGACCTAACAGTTCACTGACGATCCGGGACCAGTTGTCGTCCGGAACGCTGACTTCTTCTATACACGATGAACTCATAGCTTCTCCATCACCCTACTGTGATCAGAACCTTAAAACAGCGTAGACGCTTTTTTTGGTTTGTGAGAAATCTCACGGTAAATACCGCGAGGCTAATATCCGACGTAGAACAGAGGAAGGGAGATAACCCTTGCCGAAATGCCTTCCATGGTAAAACGGGAGCACTCCGGCTCCCGTTAACACTTAATATTTATCGTATTTAATCGAACCAAATTTAGTATAGGCCTCAAAATTTGGTGATTCAACAGAAAATTCTTAGCAACCTAATCACTGAAAATTAACATGATTTCCGGCGCGATTATGCATGCGACGTTTCAACCTGTGCGCGGTTAGCCTGCTCACGCTGCGCGGCTGCCTGCATGCGATAGCCCAACACCGCCAGCGCAACGGTCACCAGCATCACGCTGGTGGTGGTCAGGAGCGGCGTGGCAATCAGCGCCGAGACCACCAGGCTTGACAGGAAGCACAGCCCCAGCTGCAGGGTGTTCTGCAGCGCGGCGGCGCGGCCGGTCGCCTGCGGGAAGGGACGCAGCGCCTGGGCTACAACGATAGGGTAAATCGCCCCGTTCGCGACGGCCATCACGCAGAATGGGATCAAAATTTCAGCCAGACCGGCACCGGGAATAAAGCCAACGGCCCAGGTCCCGATGACGCTCAGCGCATACAGCACCAGTAGCCACGGCAGCATCTGCTGACCTTCCCACTTTTGCAGCGCCGCGCGACAGCCGTACCCGCCCACCAGGAACGCGATGGTCTGCGGAACATAGCTCAGGCCGATGGCTGCCGGGCTGTAGCCCATATCGTGCAGAATGAACGGCGAGCCGGTGAGCCACGCGAAGAAGCTTGCCGAGCAGGCGGCATAGATCAGGACATTACCGCGATACGCTTTGGTGCTGAGCAGAGACGTGAAGGTAATCGGCTTCGCGTCAGTATGCGCTTCTTTTTTATGCGCGGGCTTGAGGGCGAACGCCGGCAGCATCAGGACCAGGGTAATGGCAAACAGCGTGGCGAAAATGGCCTGCCAGTCGAAATGCGCGAGGATCCAGCTGCCCAGCAGGGGAGCGAGGGCAGGTGAGAGACCCACCAGCGGCATAATGGTGGCGAAAATACGGTTTGTGCGGTTAGCCGGGTAATAGTCGGTGACCAGCGCCTGCCATGTCACGGCCGCGGCACAGACGCCCACGGCCTGAATAAAACGCAGCACCAGCAGCCAGGTGGCATCGCGTACCCATAACATTCCCAGGCAGCCCACCGCAAAAATGGCCAGGCCCAGCAACAGTACCGGTTTACGACCAAAGCGATCCGAAAGCGGTCCCCAGAGCAGCTGAGCGAAGGCAAAGCCGGCGAGGAATAAACTCAGGCTGGCGCTGATGGCGGCGGCAGGCGTTTGTAAATCTTCCTGCATGGCGGCAAACGCCGGCAGGTACATATCGGTGGCCAAAAAGCCCAGCACGCTTAAGCCGCCGAGCCAGACTAAAAAACCGTTCCTGGGTTGCATTATTTTATTCTCCTGAGGAGGCAGGTATACATTGGCGCTGAGTGTAGGGAGTGCAAAGGCGCTTGTGAAACGCTAATATTTGGCGGGTGCATTCAAAAATTTTGCAGGCAGAAAATGTGGTCAGATTATTCTCTTGAAGTGGTCGATGCTGTTGCGCGTAACGGCAGCTTCAGCGGTGCGGCGCAGGAGCTGCACCGCGTCCCTTCGGCAATCAGCTACACGGTGCGTCAGCTTGAGGAGTGGCTGGCGGTTCCGCTGTTTGAACGGCGGCATCGCGATGTGGAATTAACGCCCGCAGGCGCGTGGTTTTTGAAGGAAGGGCGTTCTGTTATCAAAAAAATGCAGATCACCCGCGAACAGTGTCAGCAGATCGCTAACGGCTGGCGGGGACATCTTTCCATCGCGGTGGATAACATCGTTAAGCCGGAACGCACCCGGCAGATGATCGTCGATTTCTACCGTCATTTTTCTGACGTCGAGCTACGGGTCTCGCAGGAGGTGTTTAACGGCGTCTGGGATGCGCTGGCGGACGGCAGGGCAGAGATGGCGATTGGGGCTACGCAGGCGATCCCGGTCGGGGGACGTTACGCTTTTCGCGATATGGGGATGCTGAGCTGGAAATGCGTGGTGGCAAGCGACCATCCGCTGGCGGCGATGGAAGGGCCGCTCAGCGATGACACGCTGCGCAACTGGCCGTCGCTGGTGCTGGAGGATACGTCCCGTTCATTGCCCAAGCGTATCACCTGGCTTCTCGACAACCAGCGGCGGGTGGTGGCCCCTGACTGGGAATCGTCGGCGACGTGCCTCAGCGCCGGGCTGTGCGTCGCGATGGTGCCCGTTCATTTCGCGCGTCCGCGCATCGATACCGGAGAGTGGGTTGAGCTGACGCTGGAGAATCCGTTCCCGGATGCGGCCTGCTGCCTCACATGGCAGCAAAATGATGTCTCGCCTGCTATGGCCTGGCTGCTGGATTATCTGGGAGACAGCGAAACGCTGAACCGGGAATGGTTACGGGAGCCAGCATAGCTGGCCCCGTAAAGCGATTAACGTCGGTAGTCGCGGAACGGACCATCCGCAACGGAACGGCGTTCGATAAGACGCGGGTGAACTTCAATGGACTGCGACTCTTCACGCTTGTTGACGATCCTGTCCATCAGCATGTTAAAAGCCGTTTCGCCCAGCGAGTCTTTTGGCTGGTGAATGGTGGTCAGCGCCGGGGTGAAGAAGCGCGCGTTACGCACGTTGTCATACCCGATCACGGAAATATCCTGCGGTACGCGCAGGCCCAGCTCGTCGGCAGCGCAGAGCGCGCCCATGGCCATGATGTCGCCTCCGCAGAACACGGCGGTCGGACGGTGCGGCTGGGAGACGATCTGCTGCATCGCGCGGTAGCCCGATTCCGGCTCAAAGTCGCCCTGCACAATCCAGTTTTCCGGCACGTTGATCAACGCTTCTTCCATCGCTTTCATAAAACCGGCCAGACGGCCCGCGCCGGTGTTGCGCTCCAGCGGACCGGGGATTACGCCAATCTCGCGGTGACCGCGTTCGATCAGATAACGACCGGCCATATAGCCGCCTTCAAAGGCGTTATCGATAACGGAATCGGTGAAATCCGCGCGCGCTTCGCCCCAGTCCATGACCACCATCGGAATATGGCGATACTCTTCCAGCATCGACAGCACGGACTCCGGATACTCGGAACACATCACCAGCAGGCCATCAACGCGCTTTTGCGCCATCATCGACAGGTAGGCACGCTGTTTTTCAATGCTGTTCCACGCGTTGCCCAGAATCAGGGTATAGCCTTTCTGGAAGCAGTTCTTTTCGACCGCTTCAATGATCTCGGCAAAATAGGCCGCTTCACTGCTGGTCGCCAGCAATCCAATGGACTTGGTGTGATTAACCTTGAGGCTACGCGCAACCGCACTTGGCGAATAGTGCAGCTCTTTGATCGCTGCCCAGACGGCGTTGCGCGTCTCTTCCGCCACAAAGCGGGTTTTGTTAATTACATGTGATACGGTTGTAGTGGAAACGTTTGCGCGTTTTGCTACGTCTTTAATTGTTGCCATTAAATGTCACTCCAGACCATATCCTAAGCTCCTGAAAAACTTGAAGGTAAACGTTTGCCTTCTCTCACCCTTATCTCGCAATGTTGAATTGCGGCACGCCGGGAAAACGACACGGGACGTCAGGAGGGGGTCAATGGCCGGTACGCTAATAAATTTAGCGTGGAATTTTGTCCTATCTTGATGAAAAGGGGAAGAGGTAAAGTGGTTATCAGTATAAATCCAGGAAGATTTTTGACGTAATCTGTGCAAAAATGAGCAAGCTCACTTTTCGTGTGGGGATTAAAAGGAGAAAAATTGATGAGTTCCGATCTTAAGTTTTCGCTGTTCACCACCGTTGTTGTGCTGGCTCTGATTGTTGCGGCCGGTCTGACGGCTGCGCTGCACTGATTTACGCGGAGGGAGAGCCCTCTCCCTCCCGACTCCCCGGATTGTTACTTCTCTGGCAAAAATCTTTTGCCATTTTGTTAACTTCTCATTTTTTGTGATTGATGTCATGCTTTCCGCTTCTTTGTTCTGTGTCACCACATGACACGGCATCCGGAGTTGACGCATGAAAATCAATTTTCCCCTGCTGGCCCTGGCGATTGGCGCTTTTGGGATTGGCACCACTGAATTCTCCCCGATGGGGTTACTGCCTGTTATTGCCCGGGGCGTAGATGTCTCTATCCCTGCGGCAGGGATGTTAATTAGCGCCTACGCTATCGGCGTGATGGTCGGGGCGCCGCTGATGACGCTTCTGCTTTCGCACCGCGCGCGCCGCAATGCGCTGATTTTCCTGATGGCGATTTTCACCCTGGGCAATGTGCTTTCGGCCATTTCGCCGGACTACACCACATTGATGCTGTCGCGCATTCTGACCAGCCTTAACCACGGCGCGTTCTTTGGGCTGGGGTCGGTCGTGGCTGCCAGCGTGGTGCCAAAACACAAGCAGGCGAGCGCCGTGGCAACCATGTTTATGGGGCTAACGATTGCCAACATCGGCGGGGTGCCTGCGGCAACCTGGCTGGGGGAAGCGATCGGCTGGCGTATGTCCTTCCTGGCGACGGCCGGGCTGGGCGTGGTTGCGATGGTGGCGCTGTTCTTCTCCCTGCCGAAAGGCAGCGCCGGAGAACGTCCGGAAGTGCGTAAGGAGCTGGCTGTGCTGATGCGCCCGCAGGTGCTCTCCGCGCTGCTCACCACCGTGCTGGGGGCAGGGGCGATGTTTACCCTCTACACCTATATTTCACCGGTATTGCATGACATCACCCACGCAACGCCTCTCTTTGTGACCGCGATGCTGGTGCTGATTGGCGTGGGCTTCTCGATCGGCAACTATCTCGGCGGGAAATTTGCCGACCGTTCCGTGAGCGGGACGCTTAAGGGCTTCTTAACCCTGCTGATTGTCATCATGGTTGCCATTCCGTGGCTGGCGCGTAATGAGTTTGGGGCCGCGATTGCGATGGTCGTCTGGGGAGCCGCCACTTTCGCCGTGGTGCCGCCGCTGCAGATGCGCGTGATGCGTGTCGCGCACGAGGCGCCGGGACTTTCATCTTCCGTGAATATCGGTGCGTTTAACCTGGGTAATGCCCTGGGCGCCGCGGCCGGTGGGGCCGTGATTTCAGGTGGTCTGGGATACAGCTTTGTGCCGGTTATGGGGGCGATTATTGCCGCGCTCGGCCTGCTGCTGGTGATGATGTCGGGTCGTAAACAGCCTGAAGCAGCCTGCGCTGCGGAATAAACCAAAAACGCAGAAGGGCGAACCCTTCTGCGTGTCTCTTACGCGGCGAAGTTCTTCGCGACAAAGTCCCAGTTAACCAGTGCCCAGAAGTGCTCCAGGTAGTTCGGACGCGCGTTGCGGTAGTCAATGTAGTAAGCGTGTTCCCATACGTCCACTGTCATCAGCGGCTTAGCGCTGGTAGTCAGCGGGGTACCCGCGTTTGAAGTGGACACGATAGCCAGTTTGCCATCCGCCTCTTTAACCAGCCACGTCCAGCCAGAACCGAAGTTCTTGATGGCTGCATCGGTAAATTTCGCTTTGAAATCCGCGAAGCTGCCAAATGCGGCGTTGATAGCGGTAGCCAGTTCACCGGCAGGTTCACCGCCGGCATTCGGCGCCAGGCAGTGCCAGTAGAAGGTGTGGTTCCACACCTGAGCCGCGTTGTTAAAGACGCCACCCTCTGAGCTGCGGACGATCTCTTCCAGCGTTTTGCCTTCAAAATCGGTGCCCTTGATCAGATTGTTCAGGTTGGTGACGTACGTCTGGTGATGCTTGCCGTAATGATATTCCAGGGTTTCCGCAGAAATGTGCGGTGCCAGGGCGTCTTTTGCATACGGTAGTGCAGGTAATTCGAACGACATTGCTTCTCTCCTTATTGTATTTTGTGTTGCCAATAACCACACAGACAACATGGACAGGATAGCAAATTGAAAGGGTATGCAAAAGAGGAACTTACCCTGCCACGGATGTGGCAGGGCAGGGGTTAGCGAATGGTTTTCGGCGTCATCACGCGACGCGCGCCGACGTAGTGGCGTACCCAGTAGTCTTCACTGAGAGAGGTGATCTGAATATCCTGGCCGCTACGTGGAGACTGGATGAACTTCCCGTTGCCGACATACACGCCGACGTGGTCAGCCGTGCCGCGACCCTGAGTGCGGAAGAACACCAGATCGCCGTTTTCCAGCTCACCGCGGTCAACCGGTGAGGCATCGCGCAGGTGGTACATCTCATTGGCGGTACGAGGAATGCGGAATTTGACCAGATCTTTATAGGCGTAATAGACGAGGCCGCTGCAGTCAAAACCGGTACGCGGCGAACTGCCACCCCAGTGATAAGGTTTGCCAATCTGCCCCATCAGTTTGTTCATCGCGGTTTTTTGCGCTTTCTGTACACGCACTTTATGCACTTCAGCTATTTTCGTGACCTTCGTGCATTTCGCCTTGTGGCCTTTACGCGTGATGCATTTTTCAGTAACGAGGTTAGCGGCGGTTTGCGAAGCTTTACTTTTAGCGGAGTGGGCAGTGCGGGAAGGTTTTGTTTTCGTCTTGCTGGAAGCGGTCTGTTTCGTCTGAGCCGGTGTTTTTTTCTTGTCGTTCTTAGCGGTGGTTTTTTTCTTACGTTCTGTGGCTTTCACCAGATGGTTTTTTTGTACAGCAGAATGCCGCGCCTGCTGAGAGGCGTTTGCCACTGGCGTGAAAGTGAGTGAAGTAAACAGTAAAGCACAGAGCGTGATCGAGATTTTATTTATCCGCGCCACTGGGCAGTCCCCTGATAAATGCAGGTCATCAATAATACCCGCGTGTGATTTACAAAGCCCGTCGATTCTAATCTATAAAAACCCAGAAAGTTAATAGCATTTTTCAATCTACAATCGTGTTTCGTTAGCAAGTGCAAAAAAATTCATCGTTCTGTCGCGCATTTGCCCACTCCCTAAGCAAAACCCTGACCGCCGCAGGGGTAAACACCATTTGCAATGCAACTTTTCGTGACTCGGGGTAGAATGTATAAACGTGACAAAAATGTTATTTTCCGATGCCAGTCTGAACCGCTACAATGTCAGACGAATGCCGTAACAGAAGTTAAAGGAAGCAAGACATGAGCACCACTATTGAAAAAATCCAGCGCCAGATCGCTGAAAACCCGATTCTGCTGTATATGAAAGGTTCTCCGAAGCTGCCAAGCTGCGGCTTCTCCGCACAAGCGGTTCAGGCGCTGTCAGCCTGTGGTGAGCGTTTTGCTTACGTTGATATCCTGCAGAATCCGGACATCCGCGCTGAGCTGCCTAAGTACGCTAACTGGCCGACTTTCCCACAGCTGTGGGTTGACGGTGAGCTGGTTGGCGGCTGCGATATCCTGATTGAAATGTATCAGCGCGGCGAACTGCAGCAGCTGATCAAAGAGACGGCGGCGAAGTACAAAACCGAAGAGCCGGACGCAGAGTAATTTTCTGCGCAAATAAAAAAGCGACCTGATAAGGTCGCTTTTTTTATTCTTCGCTGTCGCCCATCGGCAGCGGCCAGCCGCCCAGACGCTTCCAGCGGTTGACGATCTCACAGAACAGCTCTGCGGTGCGCTCCGTGTCGTATAAAGCGGAATGCGCCTGCGTACCGTCAAAAGGTATACCCGCTGTGATGCAGGCTTTTGATAACACCGTTTGTCCCAGGGCCAGGCCGCTCAGTGCGGCGGTGTCGAAGGTCACAAAAGGATGGAAGGGGTTGCGTTTAAGCGCGGCGCGCTCGGCGGCGGCCATAGTAAAGCTGTGATCGAAGGTGGCGTTATGGGCCACCATGATGGCGCGGCTGCAGTTACTCTCTTTCATGCCTTTACGCACCATTTTGAAAATGGCGTGCAGCGCATCATATTCACTGACTGCACCACGCAGCGGGTTATGCGGGTCGATACCGTTAAACGCCAGCGCTTCCGGCTGTAAGTTTGCCCCTTCGAAAGGTTCAACGTGGAAATGCAGCGTGGTGTCCGGTGTAAGCCAGCCCTGTTCATCCATCTTCAGCGTGATGGCGGCAATTTCGAGCAGCGCATCGGTTTTAGCGTTAAATCCGGCTGTTTCTACATCAATGACAACGGGATAAAAACCACGAAAACGGTCGCACAGACCGCTAAATTGAGCGTTATCGGACATCAGGGTCTCTTACCAGGGGAAAAAAGCAGAGCGCATTATGGCAAATTTTGCAGGGTGATGCAGTAAAACTACGGGCGCATGTTGCGCCCTGAGGGATCAGTTGCCCAGACCGCGACCCGCGTCTTTGGCTTCAATCAGCTCGATTTTGTAACCGTCCGGGTCTTCCACGAACGCAATCACGGTGGTGCCACCTTTTACCGGGCCCGCTTCGCGCGTAACGTTACCGCCGTTGCTGCGAATGCGCTCACACGCTTCGGCCGCGTTGTCCACTTCCAGCGCGATGTGGCCGTAGGCGGTGCCCAGCTCATAGCTGTCTACGCCCCAGTTGTAGGTCAGCTCGATCACCGCTTCATCCGTTTCCGGGCCGTAACCCACAAACGCCAGCGAGTATTTGTATTCCGGGTTTTCGCTGGTGCGCAGCAGCTTCATGCCCAGGACGTTAGTGTAGAAATCAATGGAACGTTGCAGGTCGCCAACGCGCAGCATGGTGTGAAGTAGGCGCATAATTTCCTCATTAACCAATGGAATAGACTGTCTTTTTGAACAGAAACGATGTTTTAGTATAGCGGCGAAGTATCGCCGCTATCAATGAACAACGGCGAGATTACAGAGAAGGGTAGTCGGTGTAGCCTTCCGCGCCGCCGCCGTAGAAGCTTTCCGGGCGCTGCGGATTCAGGGCCGCTTTTTTCTGCAGGCGGGCAACCAGATCCGGGTTGGCGATGTAGTCGCGGCCAAACGCGACGGCATCGATTAGCCCTTTACCGATCAGATCTTCGGCTTTCTCCGGGGTATAAGCCCCCGCACCGATGATCACCCCGTGGAAACGCTCGCGCACTTTCTGACGGAAAGCGTCCGTGTAAGGCTTACCGCCAGCCCAGTCCGGCTCTGACATGTGCAGATATGCGATGCCGCGTTTAGCCAGTTCTTCGATCAGGTACAGGGCATCGGCTTCTTCGTTCGGACCGTTGTCGACGTTCTGGAAAGAACCGATTGGGGAAACGCGGATCCCGATACGATCCGGGCTCCACTCCTGACATACGGCATCAACCACTTCCAGCACCAGTCGAGCGCGGTTTTCGACGCTGCCGCCATACTGGTCGGTGCGGTGGTTGGACGACGGTGACAGGAACTGGTGCAGCAGGTAGCCGTGCGCGGAGTGCAGCTCAATCAGGTCAAAACCGGCTTCACGAGCGTTGGCCACGGCCTGGCGGAAGTCGTTAACGATACCCGGGATTTCATCCAGCTCCAGGGCACGTGGCATAGAGGTATCCACGCGGATCGCATTACCGTTTTCATCACGCAGGGAAGTGCGGGTATTTGCACTCAGGGCCGAAGCGGAGACCGGAGCCTGGCCCCCAGGCTGAATGCTGCTGTGGGAGATACGACCGGTATGCCACAGCTGGACCGCAATGCGACCCTCTTCAGCGTGAACGCCCGCGGTGATTTTCTGCCATGCGGCGATCTGTTCCGGGCTGTGAAGACCCGGCGCACCCGCATAACCTTTAGCCTGAGCGGAAATCTGCGTGGCTTCCGTGATGATCAGGCCAGAGCTTGCGCGCTGACGATAGTATTCACCCATCAGTGGAGTTGGGATGTCGCCCGGCTCAATGCTGCGCAGACGGGTAAGCGGAGCCATAAACACGCGGTTTGGCGCAGTGACGGCACCCACTTTTAAGGGGGTAAATAATTTTTCAGCTGACATAAAGACTCCTGAGTAGACCAGTCGACTAGTAGTTGGGTAAATAAAAACGCCTGTTAAATGCCAGGCGCAGTAATGCTGTTTTTCACATGTGCCAGCGCGCTTTCCAGCGGCACGGCACTGCGCGAAATTTTTGCCTGCAGGTTAGCGCCTAGCCAGAGCGCATATAACACCTGCGCCTGGGTTAACGGTTCGCCGGAAAAGGCCAGCGTTTTTTCATCGCGGCCTTTCTCCAGCGCCTGGGCCAGCAGGGCGATAACGCCGCGGGCACCTTTATCCATCGCCGTGCGCATATCTTCAGAAAGATCGCACACTTCTGCAGACAGTTTAACGGTCAGGCATCCGCTAATAATGCCCTGCTGACAGAACTGGTTCAGCGTTTCCTGATAGTAGTTCAGAACACGATCCCGGTAGTTACCTTCACCTGAAGCAAAGTGGGTCGCCAGACGCTGGTGGTAGCCAGCATAATGACGCTCCAGCATCGCTACGCCAAAAGCCTCTTTGGACCGGAAGTAGTGATAAAACGACCCCTTCGGAACCTCAGCGGTTTTTAACAGCTCGCTCAATCCCATACCGGTAAACCCGCGATGCATGCAAAGCTGCTCGCCGGTTGCCAGTAAATGTTCGCGGGTATCGTGTTCAGTATTTCTGCTCATGGCCGCACTCTAATAGACCGTTCGGTCTAATGCAAGCGAGTTTACTGACGACATGCGCTCAGTATATCCAGCTGCGGTTGATAAACCGTTGATTTCACGTCCATCATACCCAATACGGTTGAGAATAAATTGTCCTGGGAAACCGCATTTTTTGCTGCATGGTCACGCAAACACTGTTCGTTGATGCCAAAGTTTTTCGCGTAATCCGGTGACAGCCAGAACATAAACGGAATATGCGTTTGCTGCTCCGGCGCCAGCATATACGGCGTACCGTGCAGATAAATACCGCTTTCGCCCAGCGATTCACCGTGATCTGAGAGATAAATCAGCGCGGTGTTCATGCTCGACTGGCGCGCTTTCAGCGCATCAATGGTTTTGCTGACCATGCTGTCGGTATAGAGGATAGTGTTGTCATAGGTATTGATCAGCGCCTGATGATCGCAATCCTGAATTTCATTGGTGTCGCAGGTTGGGGTGAATTTACGGAAGTTGTCCGGGTAACGGCGATAGTATGCCGGACCGTGGCTCCCCATCAGGTGGATAACCAGCACTGTATCTTGCTTCACGCCATCCAGCACGTTGTCCAGACGGTAGAAGTTCACATCGTCAATACAGGATTTGTCTTTGCAGAACTGATCCAGCTGCCACTGCGTCATGTCGGTATGTGGCACGCGATCGCAGGCACCTTTACAGCCGCCGTCGTTGTCGCGCCACAGCAAATTGATACCCGCATGCTTAAGCACGTCGAGCAGTCCCTCGCGATGGTGAGCCAGGTCGGCATCGTATTTGCTGCGCGTCATACCGGAGAACATGCAGGGAACGGAAACTGCGGTTTCGGTACCACACGAGGAGGCCTGCGGGAAGTTAATCACGTCCTGCTTTTTCAGCTCCGGGTTGGTTTCGCGTTCGTAACCGTTCAGGGAGTAGTTTGCCGCGCGAGAGGCTTCGCCGACGACAAGCACCAGAACGGTTTTCTTTTGTTGACCGGTAATCAGTGACCCTTTATGGGCATCTTCACCAATGCGCACCAGTGTTTGATCGCCGGCAAACCAGCGCATTTTGCTGTACTTCACCACGGCGCTGACATAGTTCGCCGGGGTGACCATTTTGACGATGCTTTTGTTATTGCGGAACAGCGACGCGTAATCTTTATAAAACAGCGCGGCAATCAGGATAATCACCAGCAGAGCACCGAGCATCGCGGCAACGCGCGTCAGCAGCGCGTACCACCATTTTCCGGTACGAATCCGGGTCAACGCCAGCACCACGGAGGGAACGATGCCGGCTATAACAATCCACAGAATCATCTGTGGGGTCACCAGAGCGGTCGCTTCCTGAGAGTTGGTTTCGAACACGTTCACAATCATGTTCTGATCGATCACCGCGCCATAGGTGTACATAAAGTAGGTTGCCGCGGCGCATCCGATCGTCAATATAATCAGCAGCGGCTTGCGGAGATACGGGATGTTAAGCAGGCTAAAGACAATCACCCAGCCGCAAAACAGCACCAGCGGTACGGATGCGGCAAAGAGGAAGTCGTGCAGATGGACTGGGCCGATAATGGCCCAGCTGCGCTGGATAAACAGTCCGTTCAGCAGAGTAAAAAAGAGTGCACAGCCCAGAGTAAATTTAATGTCGTTACATTGTAACTTTTTGATTAACCACATCGATCGGTAAACCCGTTATTGTCATGATGGACCGAGTATAGAGAGGGAAGATTAGTGAAACCTTAATGCCATAAATCTGTGATATAGGCCTTGCACGTGATGCGATTAACGTCTTCACTGTAGGTGAGAGGAGCTTTCGGGAGGTGAGTGTGGCAGAGCAGCTGGAGTTTTTCCCCATCCAGAGCCCGTGCCGGGGTATTTGTCAGGTCGATGAACGCGGATATTGCCGCGGGTGCATGCGTACCCGCGATGAGCGTTTTAACTGGCAAAACTTTAGCGACACGCAAAAGCAGGAGGTGTTACGCCTCTGCCGACAGCGTCTTCTGCGCAAAATACGCGCAAACAAAGCGGGTGAAACCGAAGAACCCCAGCAACCTTCACTTTTTTAACACGGTAATTGCGTATACTCATGACATTACGTCCTTGAGGAAAATGTTATGGTTCAGCGAATTACCCTTGCCCCCCAGGGGCCAGAATTCTCCCGTTTTGTCATGGGCTACTGGCGCCTGATGGACTGGAATATGTCCCCCCTCCAGCTGGCGAGCTTTATTGAAGAGCATCTTGATTTAGGCATCACCACGGTCGATCATGCGGATATTTACGGTGGCTACCAGTGCGAGGCCGCCTTCGGCGAGGCGCTCAAGCTGGTTCCAGCCCTGCGCGATCGCATGGAGATCGTCACGAAGTGTGGGATTGCCACCACGGCAAAACCTGAACACGCCCTCGGTCATTACATCACCGACAGCGCGCATATCATCAAGAGCGCCGAGCAGTCGCTGGTCAATCTGGCGACCGATCGTATCGACCTGCTGTTAATCCACCGCCCCGACCCGCTGATGGATGCCGATGAGGTGGCGGAAGCCTTCCTGAACCTGCATCAGAGTGGGAAAGTACGTCACTTCGGCGTCTCTAACTTTACCCCGGCACAGTTTGCGCTGCTTCAGTCTCGTCTGCCGTTTACTCTGGCCACCAACCAGGTTGAGATCTCCCCAGTACACCAGCCGCTGCTGCTGGACGGTACGCTCGATCAACTACAGCAGCTGCGCATTCGCCCGATGGCGTGGTCCTGCCTGGGGGGCGGACGCTTGTTTAATGATGATGAATTCCAGCCGCTGCGCAACGAGCTTGAAACCATCGCCCGCGAACTGAACGCGGAGAGCATCGAACAGGTTGTTTACGCATGGATCCTGCGCCTGCCGTCAAAACCTCTGCCTATTATCGGCTCCGGCAAAATAGAACGCGTGCGTTCTGCGCTGGCCGCTGAAGAGCTGGAGATGACCCGTCAGCAGTGGTTCCGCATCCGTAAGGCCGCGCTGGGTTACGACGTACCATAAACCGCCTGAAGGTGACTTTCCGGTGAAATCTTTGCCCCTGGTATACACTTAAGGGGCAAAAAATAACCCGCGGAGGTCATATGAAGCGTTTTGCTCTGGCACTGGTCACGCTGGTTGTTTGCGCAGGGGCGCAGGCAGCCAGTGACGAAGTGGAAATGAATCTCGTCACCCCACAGGGTGTGGGTCAGTCCATCGGAACGGTGAAAATCACTGAAACCGATAAAGGACTGGAGTTTGCCCCCAACCTCAAAGCTCTCCCTCCCGGCGAACATGGTTTCCATGTTCATGCCAAAGGCAGCTGTCAGCCAGCTTTAAAAGAAGGTAAACCGTCTGCTGCGGAAGCGGCAGGAGGCCACCTCGATCCGCAGCATTCCGGCAAACATGAAGGCCCGGATGGAATGGGGCATTTAGGCGATCTGCCAGTGCTGGTGGTGAATAACGACGGTAAAGCCACAGATCCCGTCGTCGCGCCGCGACTGAAAAAGCTGGATGAGGTGAAAGGCAAAGCGCTGATGATCCATGTCGGCGGCGACAATATGTCCGATCGGCCTAAACCGCTTGGCGGCGGCGGGGCACGCTATGCGTGCGGCGTGATCTGATCCCCAATCGTTCCCGGTGGCGGTGCCTGTTCCAGCTGCGAGAGCGAGCAGTGCAGGCGCCAGATTATCGAGGCCAAATCACGGGCTGCGGGCAGATGATGCTGTGCCAGCGTATCGCAGATCCGCTGCAGTTCATTCAGCGTGGCTTCGAGCGGCCGCTGCTGGACACCGCGCTCGCTCATCACATTGCGCAGCAGGGAGATGCAAACATCACGAACCTGCGACAGCGGATCGGAACGCGTTTCCCACGCGCGAAGCTGCCAGACCACGTGCGAGCAGTTCAACAGCACCACGCCCCAGCGCAGCAGCCAGCGCCGGGACAGCGCATCCTGGCTGTTATTCAGCTGGCTGACGTGATGATAGACCAGAGATTCATATTCGTTTTCGCTCAGATGCGGTTTACGGCTGAGCTGGTCGACAAACCCTCTGCGTAACTCCCGGATATGCCTGCGGCTCTTGCGTGCATCGGAGCCGGGACGTAACACCGCGAAAGCCAGCCACGCCAGCCCCACGCCGAGGATCTTTGCCAGGTTATCATTGAGAAAATCGGCGTAATCATAAACCGGTGGATTCGTCACGGAGATAAACGAGCCCATAAAGACAATCAGCTGTCCCCAGAGGCCCGCCAGCTTAGGCATTTGCAGCTTCAGAAGCTGCATGGTGGTTAACAGGGGAAACAGGAAAAGCAGGAATTGCCACAGATCGCTTATCTGCACCATCAGGCCAAACTTCACCACGAAGCTGAACAGCGACAGCAGCAACAGCGTGCGCAGCAGGAGCGTAAGCGAGTTGAACGGCGAGGCCGCTACGGAATAAAGCACGCAGCTGATGGCGGCAAGCGTCAGGGCTGCCGTACCGGACTCCCACTGCGTGGTAATGCTCCATGCCCCCACCAGCATCAGCGCGCAGAAGGTGCGAAAACCGCTCCACAGCGCTTCCAGATAGTCGGTATGGCGCGCAAGTGCCGGGCTGCCGGGGACGTTGAACTCCGTCAATGGGGTCGCGTTTTCGATGGCCGTAATCCAGCGGCTGCTGCGCAGGTACAGACGGCAGAAGTAATTCAGACGCTGCCAGAAGGCGCGATGGCGGTAGTCGTACTCATCAGCCGGAGCAAGCGGGGCGATAATCCGCGCTACGGTGTAAATGTCCGCATCCGGGCGCGCAAGGGCCGTGAGCAGAGTTTCAATCACGGCACGGGTGTATTCAGGCGGCGTTGGCCAGTTGAGCAGCATCCGGCGAAGGCTGGAGATGGCGCTGGTCATGCGCAGCTGCTGGTGCAGCAGATAGTTAAGAAGTGTGTTCTGGCGGCGAAAGCGGTAGTGGCTCCAGAACGCCTGAATGCGCAACAGATTCATCGTCAGGATCTGTCCGATAACCTTTTCATGCGCGAGGCGGATATCGTCGCTGGTATCCGGTTGCCACAGCAGGCTCGCGTGTTCCAGTAACCGGGTATGCATGGTTTTCAGCGCGGTGATGAGCGCGGTGCCGTCGGATGTGCTGGGGAGGAGCATCATCATGAAGCCGCCGCTGAGGATCCCGACAATCACTTCACAAACGCGCGCCTGGGCAATATCCCACAGCTCGGTGGTGTCGAGCACGTTAACCACCGGAAAGGCGATGATGGCGGCGGTATAGCCCGCCAGCTGGAACGCGTAGGCGACGTTATTGGTAAAATGGGCGCAGGCCCAGGTACAGCACCCCAGCCATGCGGCCATGCTCAGCAGGAACAGCCACGGATCGTTCAGCGTATGGCCGGCGATAATTAACGCCGCGGTGGCACCCAGCAGGCTGCCTGCGATGCGGCCAAGACTTTTACTGATCACCCCGCCGACCGTCGGAAAACTGACCACCGCCGCAGACGTCATCGCCCAGTAGGGCTCATCCAGGTTCAGGTAATAAGCCACAGTTAGCGCAAGACACATGGCAATGCCGTTACGCAGAGCGTAGCGCCACTGGGGACGCGTCGCTTTCATCCACGGCGTGTTTTGCCAGGAGAGACCCTGCAGCTTCATCACCGGTTGCCGATGGAGACAGTGCAGGTGGTGCCGGACACAAGGGTAATGTCCTGCGGTAAACGGTCAAACTCCACGCGAACCGGAACGCGCTGGGCCAGACGCACCCAGGGGACGTTCGGCTTTATGTCCGGCACCAGCCCTGAATCCGTTTCAACGCTTTGATCGTAAATGGCGCGGCCAATGCTGGATACGTGACCCTGTAACTTCTGCGAGCCGCTGTAAAGCGTTATTGCGGCTGGCGAACCCTTGCGAATATGTCGAAGCTTGGTCTCTTCGAAATAGCCCACGACGTAGAAGGAGTGGCTGTCGACGAGGGCGAATATCGGTTGTCCGGTGGTGGCATAATTCCCCACGCGGGCCGAGAGGTTGGTCACCCATCCATCAACAGGTGCCGTAATCACGGTTTGGGTCAGTTGCCACTGCGCCTGCTTCAACGTCGCCTCCGCCACGTTGACGTTAGCCTGCATCGCCTTAACGTTGATATTGGCGGTGTCTAAATCTTCCGCTGAGATGTAGTTTTGCGACAGGTGGCGGCGGCGGTTGGCCTCGTTGTTGGCCTTTGCCAGATCCGACTGGGCTTTAGCCAGCTGCGCCTGGGCGTTCAGGATCGCAATGTGGTACGGGGTGTCGTCGATGCGGAATAAAATGTCTCCCTTTTTGACGAACTGGTTATCCTTAACCAACAGCGTCGTAATACTTCCCGACACCTGAGGGGTAATGCTGACCTGTTCAGCACGAACTTTGCCGTCACGCGTCCAGGGCGACTGCATATAAAAATTCCACATCCACCAGCCCGCAACCAGCGCGAGGGCAAGGACAAACAGGGTGGAAAAGTACTTTAGCGTTTTCAGGGACATATTCACCACACAGTCAACACGGCAAGGCCCAGGCATACGGAAAGGGCAAACAGGGAAAGATCCATCAGCATGGGATGCCAGATTTCGCCGGAGTACATCCAGTCGCGAAGCAGACGATGGGCGATGAGCCAGAGGATAAAGCCCACCAGAACGGCCTTAAACAGAGGAGGAAAGTAGACTGACGCACCGAAGATCAGGTCCTGAAGGGGTAAACCCTCTGAGCGATGAAAAAACGTCACGGGCAGAAATCCTTTGCAGTGAACAGAATGCCGCGTTGGCTTGTCTTAGTATGATGAAGCATCATAATTCAGTGTAAGTCATACTTTTAAGTTCGATGAATGCAGTATTGCATTTGTTTTGGCAATACAAATGCTGCACACTATTCTAAAATCAGTATAATAACTTAGCAAGCTAATTATAAGGAGATGAAATTGGAATCGCCATTAGGTTCTGATCTGGCAAGGTTGGTACGCGTCTGGCGTGCTCTGATTGACCATCGCCTGAAACCTCTGGAACTCACACAGACGCATTGGGTCACGCTGCACAACATTCATCAGCTGCCGCCCGATCAGTCGCAAATACAACTGGCAAAAGCGATAGGGATTGAGCAACCGTCGCTGGTGCGCACGCTTGACCAGCTGGAAGAGAAGGGGTTGATCTCGCGGCAAACCTGCGCCAGCGATCGTCGCGCCAAGCGGATTAAACTTACAGAGAAAGCGACTCCCATCATTACTGAGATGGAAGCCGTGATTACCAAAACGCGGGGTGAAATCCTCTCGGGTGTTTCTCCGGCGGAGCTTGAAATGCTCATCAGCCTTATTGGCCGCCTGGAACAAAACATCCATGAGCTGCAGTCGCGCGACTGACAAACAACAAGGCCTTGCAGCAGCAAGGCCTTTTTTTATTTAAAGACCACCACGCGGTTACGGCCGGTCTCCTTCGCTTCATACATCGCTTTGTCGGCATTTTCCACGCACGTTTCTGCGGCTACTGCGGCTGACGTCGCCGTAAACACCCCCATGCTGATGGTGATCGGCTCCGGTAGTTGACCGCCGCTGCTGGCGTTATCGAAGCTGCTCAGATTTAACCGAATTCGTTCCGCCACCTGGTACGCCGCGTCTGATGAGGTGTTGGCCAGCATCAGAACAAACTCCTCACCACCGATACGGGCCGCGATGTCCTGGGGGCGCACGGAATCCATCAGCAGATTAGCAACAAACTGCAGGACCTTGTCGCCCTGAAGATGCCCGTAGGTGTCGTTGATACGCTTGAAGCGATCGAGATCGCTGACGATGACGGAAACCGGACGGCTGGGTTTGGCGATATCCAGCGCCTGCTTTAATGATTCATAAAAATAACTGCGGTTATACAGGCGCGTGAGCGGGTCGCGAATTGAGTTCTGATAGGACTGCTCATACTTTATGTGCGAGTCGCGATACAGCCTGAAAACATCGTAGAGCAGAACAAAAATGATCAGCAGCGTGGCGACAGTTTCAAATAATCGCGCGCGGTACCAGGATATCCCTTCGACATGTCCACACGCTACCAGCATTGAGAGCGTGACGATATAGCAGACGCACAGAAAATTACCGCCCACCCAGAATAAATTGCGTATACGCGTAATAAACATCAGCGTGGCTAATGTGACCACCCAGAGTGCAATCAATGCAATATTAATAAAGTGGCTCCAGAGAACCATAAACTCACGAGTTTCATTATCCACAAGATCGATGGATAAAAAGGAAGAATGACTGGAATACATCCAGGCCACCCCGACGACAAAGGCGGTAAAGAGAAACTCGGCGCTGACAATAGCGATATGCGCCAGCCGTGAAAGGGGACAATTGCGCGTGGTAAAGAGTATTGCCGAAACGATAAAAAGCACCGCGATTAGGAGATGGCGGAACATATAGAAGATCATCGCATCGTTGTAGTTCACCACATTGAACTGATAGAGATCCAGCCAGGCGGGAAAGCTGGACAGCGTTCCGACCATCAGCGATGCCGACCCGGCAAAGGCAAAGGCGATTGCAAGCAGATACAACCGTCTTTTGTCACACCAGTATTTCATTGTCATAAAACAGGCAATAAACAGGTGAAACACGAGAAGAAAAATAGTGAGCGTAGGGAATAAAAGCGGTGAAAAGGACGGAACCCATTCAACGAGTTTTAAAAACAGCGCGTGTAATATCCCGATTACAAAAAGGCAACCGAGACAGAACGCGATATAACGGCTCTTTTGGGAGAGACAATTCGCAAGCATAGATTTTTACAAATTTATAATGAATAAAGAGATGCGAAGAGTTTAATCAATTAGCGCGCTAAATACTTTGCGCAGAAACAATATATGCCGTGGTAAATAATAGGCGTGGTGAATATATTTTGTAAATATATTTGTGGGAGTGATATATATTGTAAATGGATGTGGCACGATGGCCACATCCATTTTTAATTAACGTGGAGAAACGGTCACCTGACTACCGTTGCTTGCCAGCACAACGCGCTGGCCTGCAGAGAAGCGAGTGCTGCCTTGTTTCTGAACAACCATGATGGTGCTGCCATCATCTTTACGGATTTCCAGCTCTACACCTTGGGTTTTGTTCATCGCACCCTGAACGCCCTGGCCTGCTACACCACCGGCAACAGCGCCTGCTGCGGTCGCCAGAGAACGGCCTGTACCACCGCCGACGGTATTACCCAGGAAACCACCCAGAACGGCACCGCCGATTGCACCCATCACGTTGTTTTCATCACCGCCCTGAATTTGTACAGGACGAGCGTTAACAACGGTGCCGTAAGTCACGTTCTGAACCTGTTTTGCTTCAGACGCGCTGTAAACGTCGCCAGAAAGTGAACTGTCATTCACACAGCCAGCCAGAGTTAAACCAATCAGCGAAACGCCCAGTACACGTAAAATCATTTGAATCTCCTGTTCACCAAAAACGCCCGATTGGGGGCATCCGTTATGGCTAAATTATATGGCATAAGGGGCCATAGTTCATATCTTTGCACTAACAATAAGAAAATTGTACTTGAATTTGACTTAACGAGACATAAACAGGATCCGCCCGTGTTACCCGTCTGACATTGTTAAAAAATATTATCGCCGGATGGCAAAGCTGCGCCGTTTATGGTTGAGTGGATATCCTTAGCCCACGCAACGTAAGGAAAGCGCATGAAATCGGGTCGCTACATTGGTGTGATGTCAGGTACCAGTCTGGATGGGGTAGATGTCGTTCTGGCCGCCATTGACGAAAACATGGTGGCGCAGCAGGCGAGCCTGACCTGGCCAATCCCCATTTCACTGAAAGAGGATATTCTGAGTATCTGTCAGGGGCAGCAGCTGACCCTTTCCCAGCTTGGACAACTTGATGTTCGCCTGGGGGCGCTGTTTGCGGATGCGGTGCAGGCTTTGATGCAAAAAGAACATCTTCGCCCGCAGGATGTGGTCGCTATCGGATGTCACGGACAAACGGTCTGGCATGAGCCCATCGGAGAGGCCCCGCATACTCTGCAAATCGGCGATAACAACCAGATTGTGGCGAAGACGGGCGTGACGGTGGTTGGCGATTTCCGTCGTCGCGATATCGCCCTTGGCGGGCAGGGCGCGCCGCTGGTACCCGCGTTCCATCAGGCGTTACTGGCGCACCCTTCAGAACGGCGTATGGTGCTCAACATTGGTGGGATTGCCAACCTGTCGATGCTCATCCCGGGGCAGCCCGTACGCGGCTATGATACCGGCCCGGGCAATATGTTAATGGATGCCTGGATCTGGCGGCAGTGCGGACAACCGTATGATAAAAACGCGGAGTGGGCTAGCGGGGGGAAAGTGATTATTCCGCTGCTGCAGTCGATGCTGAGCGATCCTTATTTTGCCTTGCCGGCCCCTAAGAGCACGGGGCGTGAATACTTCAACCTGGGCTGGCTTGAGCGTCAGCTGGCGCCATTCCCGGCGCTCGCACCGCGAGATATCCAGGCGACGCTTGCCGAGCTGACGGCCGTGTCGATCTCCGAACAGGTTCTGCTCAGCGGCGGATGTGAACGCCTGCTGGTGTGCGGCGGAGGAAGCCGCAACCCGCTGGTGATGGCGCGTCTTGCGGGGCTACTGCCGGGTACTGAAGTGACCACGACCGATGAGGCCGGCATCAGCGGTGATGATATGGAGGCGCTGGCCTTCGCCTGGCTTGCCTGGCGCACCATTGCGGGACTGCCGGGCAACTTGCCGTCGGTAACCGGCGCGCGCGAGGCGAGCGTCCTCGGGGCGATTTTCCCGGCAAATCCTCGTCATAATCAGAGTTAACTGAAATTCAGCGCGGCGCGTCGTCGTTAGAATGGAACGAAACAGGAGGGCAGCCATGCCCTCCAGGACCAGGAAAGTCTTCGGAATACGCCCATGAAAAAACTTCTTCTTATTGCCGCTCCTTTGTTGCTGTCAGGATGCAGCGTCTACAACCAGCTCCTTGAGCGCATGCAGACCGATACGCTGGAGTATCGCTGTGACGAAAAACCGCTGACCGTAAAGCTGAACAATCCACGCCAGGAAGCCAGTTTTGTTTATGACAATAAATTGCTGACGCTGAAGCAGGGGATGTCAGCCTCCGGTGCGCGTTATTCCGACGGTATCTACGTCTTCTGGTCGAAAGGCGACAGCGCCACGGTCTACAAACGCGACCGCATTGTGCTGAACAATTGCCAGCTCGAAAATCCGAAGCGTTGAGATTTTTACAGGGGCGGCGCACAATAGCGCCACCCACTCTCAATGTCAGCTAACGCCATGTCAGATAACGACGAACTGCAGCAAATTGCGCATCTGCGCCGTGAATACACTAAAGGCGGCCTGCGTCGCCAGGATCTTCCCGCTGAACCCCTCGTGCTTTTTGAACGCTGGCTGAAACAGGCCTGCGAAGCGAAACTCGCCGACCCCACGGCCATGGTCGTCGCAACGGTGGATGAAAACGGTCAACCGTATCAGCGCATCGTATTGCTCAAGCATTATGACGAGAAAGGGCTGGTGTTCTATACCAACCTCGGCAGCCGCAAGGCGCACCATTTAGAAAACAATCCGCGTATTAGCCTGCTGTTCCCCTGGCACATGCTGGAACGTCAGGTAATGGTCACCGGCAAAGCGGAACGTCTCTCGACGCTGGAAGTGGTGAAGTATTTCCACAGCCGCCCGCGCGACAGCCAGATTGGCGCCTGGGTATCAAAACAGTCCAGCCGAATTTCTGCCCGCGGCGTGCTGGAAAGTAAATTCCTGGAGCTGAAACAGAAGTTCCAGCAGGGGGAAATTCCTCTGCCAAGTTTCTGGGGCGGGTTCCGCATCCCGGTTGAGCAAATAGAGTTCTGGCAGGGGGGCGAACATCGCCTGCACGACCGCTTTTTATACCAGCGCGAGAATGGCGGCTGGAAAATCGACAGACTGGCACCGTAATCCCCGAAATTTGTTGATTTAAGCGCTAGCGCACACCGCGCTTGCGCTTTATTCTATGTTCCTTTCGCATCAGGCGAAAAGTCGTGTACCGGCAAAGGTGCAGTCGTTTATACATGGAGAATTTGATGGCAAGCAGTAACTTGATTAAACAATTGCAAGAGCGGGGCCTCGTGGCCCAGGTGACGGACGAGGAAGCGTTAGCAGAGCGACTGGCGCAAGGCCCGATCGCGCTCTATTGCGGCTTCGATCCCACCGCTGACAGCTTGCATTTGGGGCATCTTGTTCCATTGTTATGCCTGAAACGCTTCCAGATGGCGGGCCATAAGCCTGTTGCCCTGGTGGGTGGCGCGACCGGCCTGATTGGTGACCCAAGCTTTAAAGCCGCTGAGCGTAAACTGAATACCGAAGATACCGTGCAGGAGTGGGTAGATAAGATCCGCAAACAGGTTGCACCGTTCCTCGACTTCAACTGTGGTGATAACTCTGCCATTGCCGCGAACAACTACGACTGGTTTGGCAGCATGAACGTGCTGACCTTCCTGCGCGACATCGGCAAGCACTTCTCTGTTAACCAGATGATTAACAAAGAGGCGGTGAAGCAGCGTCTGAACCGTGACGACCAGGGTATCTCCTTTACCGAGTTCTCCTACAACCTGCTGCAGGGTTATGACTTTGCCTGCCTGAACAAGCTGCACGGCGTTTCCCTGCAGATTGGCGGTTCCGATCAGTGGGGTAACATCACCTCCGGTATCGACCTGACCCGTCGTCTGCACCAGAACCAGGTCTTTGGTCTGACCGTTCCGCTGATCACCAAAGCCGACGGCACCAAATTCGGTAAAACCGAAGGCGGCGCGGTGTGGCTCGATCCGAAGAAAACCAGCCCGTACAAGTTCTACCAGTTCTGGATCAACACGGCGGATGCCGATGTTTACCGCTTCCTGAAGTTCTTCACCTTTATGGACATTGAAGAGATCAACGCGCTGGAAGAAGAAGACAAGAACAGCGGTAAAGCACCGCGCGCTCAGTACGTGCTGGCGGACGAAGTGACTAAACTGGTTCACGGTGAAGAAGGTCTGGCCGCGGCAAAACGCATTACCGCAAGCCTGTTCAACGGTACCCTGAGCGATTTGAGCGAAGCGGACTTCGAACAGCTGGCGCAGGACGGTGTGCCGATGGTTGAGATGGAAAAAGGGGCTGACCTGATGCAGGCGCTGGTGGACTCCGAGCTCCAGCCTTCGCGCGGTCAGGCGCGTAAAACCATCGCGTCTAACGCTATCACCATCAACGGTGAGAAACAGGCCGACCCGGAATACACCTTCGTTGACGGTGACCGTCTGTATGGCCGCTACACGCTGCTGCGTCGCGGTAAGAAAAACTACTGCCTTGTCTGCTGGAAATAATTAACAGTCTCCAGGGGCGTGGGAAACCACGCCCCTTTTGTTTTTTCAGGGTTTGGTAAGAAAAAAATGAAGAACATCCTCGCCATTCAGTCCCACGTTGTTTTTGGACACGCTGGCAATAGCGCCGCGGAATTCCCGATGCGTCGCCTCGGCGTCAACGTCTGGCCCCTTAATACCGTACAGTTCTCTAACCACACGCAATACGGCAAATGGACCGGCTGCGTAATGCCGCCTTCGCACCTCAGCGAGGTTGTGCAGGGGATTGCCGATATCGACCAGCTTAAACGCTGTGACGCCGTGCTGAGCGGCTACCTCGGCTCAGCGGAGCAGGGGGAGCATATCCTCGGTATCGTACGCCAGGTGAAAGCCGCAAACCCGGCGGCAAAATACTTCTGCGACCCCGTTATGGGCCACCCGGAGAAAGGCTGCATCGTGGCGCCTGGCGTTGCAGAGTTTCACGTCCGCCACGCGCTGCCCGCCAGCGATATCATTGCGCCAAACCTGGTCGAACTCGAAATTCTCTGCGAGCATCCGGTTAATAGCGTTGAAGAGGCGGTAAGCGCGTCTCGTGAGCTGATCGCTCAGGGGCCGGAAGTTGTGCTGGTAAAACACCTTGCGCGCGCAGGGCTGAGTCAGGACCGTTTTGAGATGCTTCTGGTGACGAAAGATGACGCCTGGCATATCAGCCGCCCGCTGGTTGATTTCGGCCTGCGCCAGCCGGTTGGGGTCGGGGATGTCACCAGCGGTCTGCTGCTGGTGAAATTGCTGCAGGGGGCGACGATACGCGACGCGCTGGAGCACGTTACCGCGGCGGTGTACGAAATCATGATTGCGACGAAAGAGATGCAGGAATATGAACTGCAGGTGATTGCGGCACAGGATCGTATCGCGAAGCCGGAGCACTATTTCAGCGCAACCCGGTTATAGCCGGCCAAAACGTGTAGGCCGGGTAAGCGTTGGCGCCACCCGGCAACACAGGCCGCTCGGTTAGTTCAACCCTTCCGCTTTCAGCGCCGCAGCCACTGCAGGACGCTCTGCCACGCGTTTCATATACGATGCAATATGGTCTAACCCTTCCAGGTTCAGCTTAACCGCGCGCGCCCAGCGCAGCACGGTAAACAGATAAGCATCGGCAATCGTGAAGCGCGAACCACAAATCCACTGTTCGTCTTTCAGCGATTCGTTAACGTACTGCAGCTTTTTCTCAAGAAGCGCACGCAGGGTCGGCTTAAACTCTTCTGGGGTATCCGGGCGGAACAGGGGAGTAAAGCCTTTGTGCAGTTCGGTCGCAATGTAGTTCAGCCATTCCAGCGTCTTATAGCGAGAAATGGTACTGACCGGTGCCAGCAGCTGACGATCGGGTACGCTATCGGCCAGGAACTGCATTATCGCGACGCCTTCGGTCAGCAGAGTACCGTCATCCAGCAGGAGAGCCGGAACTTGTCCCTTGGGGTTAATGGCAAGAAAATCATCGCCATTTTCCAGACGCTTTTTCATCAGATCAACGCCATCCAGCGTGAAATCTTTGCCGCTCTCGCGCAGGGTGATATGGGAAGCAAGAGAGCACGCGCCCGGTTTGTAGAACAGTTTCATCGGTAACTCCTTTTTGCTGAGGTTTCAGCTATGTTAGTGCGCCAACGGACAAAAAAAAAGCCGCTAATATGCATTAGCGGCTCGTCGTTTCTCAATAATCTTACGCGGTAGCGGTTTTGGTCGCTTCAGCCGTCTTGTCGTCGTCCTGAGTCATACGATTCAGTTTCGGCGCGGTCAGCAGCATCAGAACTGCAATAACCGCAGTAGCGATACCAATCTGCATGAACACGGTGCCGTAGACGTTCAGGGAGACCAGTGGGTCAGTGACGTTTTCAGGCACAGCCATCAGGTTCGCTATTTTACCCGCAATGATTGCCGCACCGGCAGTGGTCAGGAACCAGCTACCCATAATGAAGCCCATCAGACGCTGAGGAACCAGCTGTGCAACCATCGCCAGACCCAGACCGGAGATCATCAACTCACCGATAGACTGTAGCGCGTAGCTCAGGATCAGCCAGTTAACGGACACGATACCCGCGTCGGTGGCAAATTTGGTACCCAGCGGCAGCACCAGGAACGCGCCGGAGCACAGCACCATACCGATCGCAAACTTGTGCGGCATTGGCAGACGGTCGCCCATCTTGTTATAGATAGCGGCCAGAATCGGGCTACCAATCATGATCCAGAACGGGTTCAGCGCCTGATACTGTTCCGGTTCGAACGCGATGCCCAGAATTGAGTGCTCAACGTTACGAATGGCGAAGAAGTTCAGTGAGGTTGGCATCTGGCTATACAGCACGAAGAAGATAATCGCTTCCAGCATCAGAATGAACGCCACAATCATCTTGCGACGGGCAGCACCCTGCATGGCGAACGCTTCTTTCGCAAAGATAACCACGATACCCAGCGCAACCACGCCCAGAACGGCACGAGCGATACCCTGGTTGTGCAGCAGCCAGGTGGCGATTGCCGCGAGGACAACAACGCCCACGATGGTGGCCAGCAGTTTGCCCATATGCACAGGCTCGAAGTCAGGTTTTGAACCGTAGTCTTTAACCCAGCTGCGGCAGAACAGGAAGTTCACCACGGTGATCAGCATACCCACGAAGCTCAGCGCAAACGCCACGCTCCAGCCGAATTTCGCCGCGAGCCAAGGGGTTGCCAGCATCGAGAAGAACGAACCGATGTTGATGGACATGTAGTACATGGTAAATGCACCGTCCAGACGCGGATCGTCTTTGCTGTAGCAGGTAGAGAGCAGGGAGGACGGGTTTGCTTTGAACAGACCGTTACCGACGGCAATCGTCGCCATACCCATATACACGACAGCGGCATCGTGCCCTGACCATGCAACCAGACCATAGCCAATCGCCAGGACAATGGCGCCCAGCATGATGACACGTTTAGTCCCGAGGACTTTATCACCCAGCCAGCCGCCAATTGCGACCAGACCGTACACCAGAGCACTAAAGGAAGAGAACAGCGTGATGGAATCGGCTTCGGACATACCCAGCTGTTTTACCAGGTAAACCGCCATGATCCCTTGCAGGCCGTAATAACCAAAACGCTCCCATAACTCGATAGAGAAGATGAGATAGAACGCTTTAGGCTGTTTAAAAGCGTTAAGACTTACGCTTTCATCTGTTGGTTTATTGTTTGCAGTAGACACATATACCTCTTTTTTTACATCCCATATTAACGGGGGTGTTCATAGCGTGATGGCCGTCGTCCATACGCCTTATAGTTATATTGGGAGGAGAAACGGCGGGTAATGTTCACTATCCTGCCCCATCTGGCAATACGTTTGTAATAATCTGTTACATATATCTGAAGTGGTATAATCGTCGGTTCATATAAATGTTATTCAGCGTTAAATTTCATACGATGATTAAAGGTAGTTTTTTCGACTGGCACTAACCCACTTCAACCGGCCTTTGGCGATATGTTCTGCTATTTGCCGCTTGGCGCAGTGATATAGCCCATATTCTGAAAAATAGCTGGTCTTATCTTCGGTGATAGAAGGAGAGTATCTTGTCAGACAATGGGTTTAGGCGGGTTTTGACAACAAAAATTCAACATGAAGTTATCAGGGTGATCGCGATCACAGATGTATAGAAATTTTTGGCTATGAAAAAAGTATTAACCTGTTTGAGCGTTAAACAACCGAACAAGTGACAGGTCAGAGGGAACGAAAGACGGACAAATAACGGCCAAAAGAAGGGTGTCTGGTAGCCCTTCTTTTATTAAGGGATTGTGACGATCAGGGATACACTTTTTCTTTGTATTCGCAGAGATCTTCAATAATGCAGGAGCCGCAGCGAGGCTTACGGGCAATACAGGTATAGCGACCGTGCAGAATCAGCCAGTGATGGCAATCAACCTTAAATTCGGCCGGAACCACCTTTAACAGCTTCTCTTCGACCTGCTCAACATTTTTCCCCGGCGCGAAGTTAGTCCGGTTAGACACGCGGAAAATATGCGTATCCACGGCGATGGTCGGCCAGCCAAACGCGGTGTTGAGCACCACGTTCGCAGTCTTACGCCCCACGCCCGGTAAGGCTTCCAGCGCGGCGCGATCTTCCGGTACTTCGCCCCCGTGCTGTTCAAGCAGGATCCGGCAGGTCTTAATGACGTTCTCGGCTTTGCTGTTAAACAGGCCGATGGTTTTGATATAGGACTTCACGCCTTCCACGCCCAGCTCCAGCATGGCTTTTGGCGTATTGGCGACCGGATAGAGCAGGGCAGTGGCTTTATTGACGCTTACATCGGTCGCCTGCGCAGAGAGCAACACCGCGATCAGCAGCTCAAACGGGGAGGTAAAGTTCAGCTCCGTCGTCGGATGCGGGTTCTCGTCCCGCAGACGGGTCAGGATCGCAATGCGCTTTTCTTTATTCATGAAGCCTTCTCGGGTGTTCCTTCCAGAACGCTACGCTCAGCCGCGCGGCGCTTACGTTTCTCATCAATCAGGTATTTTATCGCCAGCATCATGCCAAGGCCAATAAACGCGCCAGGGGGCAGCATTGCCAGCAGGAATGGCGTATCGGTGTGGAACACTTCAACGCGCAACGCTTTGGCCCAGCCGCCCAGCAGCGCATCTGCGCCGTCAAACAGCGTACCGTTACCGAGGATCTCGCGCAGCGAGCCCAGCACGAACATGGCGCAGGTGGCACCCATTCCAATGGAAAAACCATCCAGCGCCGACATGGCGGGGCTGTTTTTCACCGCGAACGCTTCCGCACGGCCAACGACGATACAGTTGGTGACGATAAGGGGAATAAAGATCCCAAGCGACTGGTACAGGCCGAATGCGTAAGCGTTGATGAGCATTTGTACGACGCTAACAACAGACGCAATGATCATGACGTAAATCGGAATACGAATTTCCGACGGCGTCCAGCGGCGCAGGGCGGAGATGGAGAGGTTGGTCAGGGTCAGCACCAGCGTGGTTGCCAGACCCAGACCGAGCGCGTTGGTGGCGGTGGACGTTACCGCCAGCAGTGGGCACATCCCCAGAAGCTGGACCAGCGCGGAGTTGTTCTTCCACAACCCCTGGACAATAACCTCTTTAACCTGGCTCATGATTACTCCCCACAGGCCGGAAGATTGTTGATTTGCGCGGGCAGCGTTTCGGCATACAGCCCGGCTCGTTTTACGGCGTTCACCACGGCGCGCGGCGTGATGGTTGCGCCGGTGAACTGGTCGAACTCGCCGCCATCTTTCTTCACCGCAAACGCGGTATCCCCTTCGCCATGGATAACTTTACCGGCGAAGTGCAAAATCCAGTCGCTCAGACGGGTTTCAATTTTATCGCCCAGGCCCGGCGTTTCATGATGCTGCGTCACGCGGGTACCCAGTATTGTGCCGGAGAAATCGCTGCCGACGAGCAGTTGAATGGCGCCGGAATAGCCGTCGGGCGCCGTCGCTTCCATCACCGCGCCTACCGGTTTATCCCCTTTGCGGGCAATAAAGAGGCGGTGAGAGCCTTTCCCAAGCTGCGGTGCGTCTACCACAAAGCAGCTCTTTTGCAGGTCATTATCGTAGAAATCTGATGGGATCACCTGATCGAACAGCGCCTTTTGCTGCTTTGAAGCCTGCTCTTCGATGGTCGTTTTGGTTAACGAGTTAACCAGGGCCGTCAGCCCGGTCAGGACCGCGGCGAAGACAGCCAGCGTGACGCCGTGTTTTTGCATCGTTTTTAACATGGCGAAACCCTTAGCGATGGCCGTACACGCGCGGACGCGTGTAATAGTCGATGAGCGGAACGGTAATGTTGGCGAGCAGGACGGCAAACGCGACGCCGTCCGGGTAACCGCCAAAGCTGCGGATCAGCCATACCAGCAGGCCTGCCAGCGCACCGAAGATCAGGCGGCCGCGGTTAGTCGTTGACGCTGTAACCGGATCGGTCAGGATAAAGAAGGCGCCCAGCATGGTCGCACCGGAGAGCAAATGCATCTGCGGGCTGGCGAGTGATTCAGGAGAGAATACCCATCCCAGCGTGGCGCAAACCGCCAGCGTCACGAGGAAGCTAACCGGAATATGCCAGCGAATGGCTTTCTGCTGCAGCAGGAACAGGCCGCCCAGCAGATACGCCAGGTTGACCCACTGCCAGCCCGCACCCGCCAGCATGCCGCTGTAAATCGCGGATTTCATGATCTGATCAACGCTGTGCCCGGCATGCAGGGACGTTTTAAAGGTATCGAGAGGCGTCGCCTGGCTGATACCGTCCACGCCCATGCGCAGGGCGTTCATATCAGCGCCGAGCGCTGTATGGCCGGTAAAGATAACGTGCAGGGCATCCATAAAGCCCGGAACCGTGGCCGCAATCTCGTGCGGTGGCAGCCAGCTGGTCATCTGCACCGGGAAGGAGATCAGCAGCACCACGTAGCCAATCATCGCCGGGTTAAACGGGTTATGGCCGAGCCCGCCGTACAGCTGTTTGGCAATGATCACGGCAAACACGGTACCGAGCATGACCATCCACCACGGGGCAAACGGCGGAATACTGATGGCGAGCAGCAGGCCGGTCAGCAGCGCTGAGTTGTCAGCCAGAATACGTGACACCGCCATCTTACGCAGCTTCAGGACGAGCGCTTCCGCCGCGACGGCGCTGGCGCAGCCCAGGGCTATCTGGAACAGGGTTCCCCAGCCGAAAAACCAGCACTGAACGGCAATGCCCGGCAGCGCGGCCAGGCAGACCAGCATCATAATGCGTGATGTCTGACGCTGGTTGTGGGTGTAAGGGGAACTTGCGATTCTGAAAACCATTTAATCCTCGTTTACGGCTTGCTGTGCGGCTTTCTTCGCCTGAACGCGCGCAATGGCGGCGGCGACGGCGGCCTTGCGCGGGTCATCGTTGGCGGCCTGCGGCTCTTCCTGCTGCGCAGCCTTACGGGCTTTAGCGCGGGCAATCGCCGCTTCGACGGCGGCTTTACGCGGGTCGACCGGTGGTGCTTCTGATACTGCCTCTGGCGCCTGCTGCGCAGCCTTGCGGGCTTTGGCGCGAGCAATCGCCGCTTCAACGGCGGCTTTGCGTGGATCGACCGCTTCTTGCTCGACGACTACCTGCTGCTCTCCAGCTTTACGGGCCTTGGCCCGGGCAATCGCCGCTTCAACGGCCGCTTTACGCGGGTCGACCTCAGTATCTGCCTGAACCGTTTGCGCTTTTTCCGCCTGACGCGCGCGAGCCGCAGCCTTTCGCGCTTCGCGGGCGGCAATCGCTTCGCTGTTATCCGGTTTTTCCCCGGCCTGGATCACCACCGTCTGGGCGGCATCGGCTTTTTTCTCGCGAACGCGCGCCAGTGCGGCGTTGATCGCATCCTGATCTTTCCCGGCAGGCTGAACGGCGGCCTGCTTATGGCGTTCCTGACGGGCGATTTTTTCGCGCTCAAGTCGCGCCTGACGCGCTTCGAAACGTGCCTTGGCTTCCGCGGCGCGTTTTTCTTCCATGGAAATGGCATAAATCTCGGCCTTCTCCTGACGGAAGTATTGCACCAGCGGAATGTTGCTTGGGCAGACCCAGGCGCAGGCGCCGCATTCAATGCAGTCGGCCAGGTTATGGGATTTTGCCTTGTCGTGCAGCTGGCCTTTGCTGTACCAGTACAGCTGCTGCGGGAGCAGATCCGCCGGACAGGCATCGGCACAGGCGCTGCAGCGGATGCAACCTTTCTCTTCCTGCTCTTCACCCATTTCGGTGGGGGAAGGAGCGA
This sequence comes from Enterobacter cloacae complex sp. P16RS2, assembly GCF_014982155.1. Taxonomy (NCBI): domain Bacteria; kingdom Pseudomonadati; phylum Pseudomonadota; class Gammaproteobacteria; order Enterobacterales; family Enterobacteriaceae; genus Enterobacter; species Enterobacter cloacae complex sp. P16RS2. The sequence goes on from NZ_JADCKW010000009.1 coordinate 250,534, forward strand.
GCAGACAGTTCGTGATTTTCACTACCGGAACGTCCAGCCACGGCAGCGTAAAGCCCATCAGCGGGCCACCCATGATCACCATCTGGTCGCTGGCCGGGCAAAAGTCAGCCTGTTCCAGCAGATGTCGCACCGGCGTACCCAGACGCGCCCAGACGTTGCCCGGACGGGAAACCGACTCGCCGGTCAGCGTCACCACGCGCTCGGTCAACGGCTCGCCGTCAATCACCGCGCGTTTCACCGCATAGGCGGTGCCGACGTTTTGCATCAGCACGCCGATATCCGAAGAGCGTCCGCCGTGCGGCACCTGCTTGCCGGTGAGAATTTGCGTCAGCTGTTTTGCGCCGCCAGAAGGGTACTTGGTCGGGATAACGCGCAGGCTAATATCGTGACTGCCCGCCAGCACGGCGCGCAGCATCGAGATGGCCTGCGGTTTATTGTCTTCGATACCAATCAGCACTTCCCGCGGCTTCAGAATGTGCGCCAGGATGCGAATGCCTTCCACCACCTGAGCGGCACAATCCTGCATCAGACGATCGTCTGCGGTGATATACGGCTCGCACTCGGCGGCGTTGATAATCAACGTCTGGATGTTATCGCCACCGCCGCGCAGCTTGACGCCGGTCGGGAAGCCCGCGCCGCCCAGCCCGGCGACGCCGAACTGATGAATACGTTCGATAAGCGCTTCGCGGCTCTGGCTGCGGTAGTCGCTCCAGCCGTCACGATCGATCCAGCGGTCTTCACCGTCGGCTTCAATGATCACGCTCAGCTCCGATAGAGCGGACGGATGAGCCACCGTATGAGGGGCAATCGCCACCACTTTACCGGAGGTGGGGGCGTGCACTGGCAGCATGCGTCCACGGCCAAAGGTCAGAGGCTGACCGCGAAGAACCGTATCGCCTTCTTTCACGCACAGCTCGCCCTCAGCGCCAATATGCTGCTTGAGCGGCATGACGTAACGCGTCGCCAGCGGAATTTGACGCAGCGGCGTGCCGTTGGACTGGGTTTTCATCTCTGGCGGATGAATACCGCCGTCAAAGTCCCAAATCTTCTCTTTTCTGAAAGCAGAAAATAACTTAAGCATGTTGTTCCACAGGAATGATGCGAACCGGAATGGTTTGAAGATCCCACTTCCAGCTTTCGGTAGTCGTTTCAACCGGGCGCAGCTCAATACATTGCGTCGGGCAGGGGGCCACGCAGAGGTTACAGCCGGTGCACAGATCCGCCACGACGGTGTGCATGGCGCGGGTGGCGCCAACAATGGCGTCAACCGGGCAGGCCTGAATACATTTGGTACAGCCGATGCAGTTTGCCTCGTCGATCACGGCGAGGGCGCGAACCGGTTCCTGCACATCCGCATCGCCATCAACGGGCTGCGGATCGACGTTAAGCAGGGCTGCAATTTTCAGCATTACCGCTTCGCCGCCGGGGGCGCAGCGGTTAATTTTTTCACCCTGAATCCCTACCGCTTCGGCATAGGGACGGCAGCCCGGGTAGCCGCACTGCCCGCACTGGCTTTGCGGCAAAAGCTCATCAATTTTTTCAACAACGGGATCGTCCTCTACCGCGAAGCGGCGGGAGGCGTAACCCAGGATAAGGCCAAACACCAACCCCAGGACGCTGATAGAGGCGATGGCAATCCAGATAGCATTCATTACAACTTCACCAGACCACTAAAGCCCATAAAGGCCAGAGACATTAAACCCGCGGTCACCAGCGCAATCGCGTTACCGCGGAAGGGCGCAGGGATATCCGCTGCCGCCAGACGCTCGCGAATCGACGCGAACAGGACCATAACAAATGAGAAACCGACGGCGGCGGAAAAACCGTACAGCGCCGACTGCATGAAGTTATGGCCAAGGTTGATGTTCAGCAGCGCAACGCCGAGAACGGCGCAGTTGGTGGTGATCAGCGGCAGGAAGATACCCAGCAGGCGATAGAGGGCCGGGCTGGTTTTACGCACCACCATTTCAGTAAATTGCACAACAACCGCAATGACCAGAATAAAAGCCAGCGTACGAAGATAGATTAACCCCAGCGGGATGAGGATCCAGGTATCAATCAACCACGCGCAGATGGACGCCATCGTCATGACGAAGGTTGTCGCCAGCCCCATGCCCATCGCCGTTTCCAGCTTTTTGGACACGCCCATAAACGGGCACAGGCCAAGGAACTTCACCAGAACGAAGTTGTTAACCAGCACGGTGCCGACAAAGAGCAGTAAGTAATCGGTCATTATTTAGCCTGAAATAAAAAAGCCGCCTATTATCGGACAAACTCACGCAGGCGACAACAGGTTATCTGTAAGGTTATTACGGGTTCACGAAGGTGTTTTTCACCCGCGTCGAACGCTTGAAATAGGGGACCAGCAGCGCGGCGGCCAGTAACGGGAAAAGCAGCTGACGAACGGCCAGAGCGTCTGATACGGGCGAAAAAGCAAAGGCTTTCACCGCCAGCAGAACCGAAATCAGCAGCCAGATAATGTAGTGTTTAGGTACACTTTTGCGGCGCTTAAAGAAAGCGATGGTCAACCACAGGGTGTAGTACCACATTCCAATTGCGAAAATGAACGACACAAACCACATCGCAATATTCAGCACGCTTTGCGACATCAGTGTCTGGATGGCGTGAGGGGTAATCAGTGCGGTGGTATACAGCAGCAGCGCAAGCGATGCGCTTAATAAGGCAACCAGCAGCCATGCCAGTGGGGCGATTAACCAGCCTCCAATGCGATCTCCAGGCTTTGCGGTCATGAACTCTCCCATAATCTGCGCGAAATGTTGTACAGCCAGTTTGCAGGGCGGAGAGTATATAACATTTCGCGCGGATGGCTACTTTCTTATAAAACGTAACGCCATACGGACTTAGGCACTTCACCCACGTTGAACAAACGACCTCCGGAAACCAGTTCCGCACGGCGATGGTCAGCGGCGCGATACATATTAATGATGTCCTGATTATCCGACAGGGTGTAGTTCAGATGGTCAAACAGTTTTTCCAGGCTCTCAAGCGAATTGATCTTGCGAAATTTTAATAAATAGTCCTGAACTGTCATATTAATAAGTTTCCATATAAAAGTGAGTAATACCAGTTAAGGTAATTCGTTCGAATAATAAACGGATTAATAAAGACGTAAACAGCCCACTCAGGTAACGCGACGAAATTAGGAGTTTTCTTTGCTGAAATTCAGGCATCAGACGATGCCTGGAAGAGAAGGTTAACCGTGTTCACCAGGGCTGGCAATAAGTAACTGACATATTATGTCACTATTTATTGCAGTAACCGGTTACTTAGGTTGGGCGACTGTGACAGGCTCCGGCGGCTGGTAGTTATCGATATGGCTGGCAACGCCCAGCAAAATGACCGAAACCCCAAGGACAATCCATCCCGCTAATTCAATGATTCGATTAATAATTGACGTCATGATTCGTAGTTGTACTTTATCCATAAATACAGGTCGCAAATGTTACAGCGACGTTTCCCCGACGGCAAGCGCTTTGGGAACGGTTCCCTTAAACAAAATCAGTGGGTTAATACTATGTAACAAAAACAACCCGTACAACCTGCTATTTTAACTCATATGGCACATTATTAATCTGTGGTAATGCCAGGCTAGTCAGTGTGAAATAAGAACGTCATAAAAGAGGATGGCACTATGAGTGATAATATCCGCGTTGGGCTTATCGGCTACGGGTATGCAAGCAAAACGTTTCATGCGCCTCTGATAGCCGGAACGCCGGGGATGACCCTGGCTGCGGTATCCAGCAGCGATGCCGCTAAAGTCCATGCCGACTGGCCTTCCGTGCCGGTTGTCTCTGAGCCAAAACACCTTTTCAACGATCCGAATATTGATTTAATCGTTATCCCCACCCCGAACGACACCCACTTCCCACTGGCAAAGGCCGCGCTGGAGGCCGGTAAGCACGTGGTTGTCGATAAGCCTTTTACCGTCACGCTGTCTCAGGCTCGCGAGCTGGATGCGCTGGCAAAGAGTCTCGGCAGGCTGCTGTCGGTGTTTCATAACCGTCGCTGGGACAGCGACTTTCTGACGGTAAAAATGCTTCTCAGTGAAGGCACGCTAGGGGAGATCCTCTTTTTTGAATCGCACTTTGACCGCTTCCGTCCGCAGGTACGAGACCGCTGGCGCGAGCAGGCTGGTCCAGGCAGCGGCATCTGGTACGATTTAGCCCCGCATCTGCTGGATCAGGCCGTCAATCTTTTTGGTCTGCCGGTGAGCATGACGGTCGATCTGGCCCAGCTCCGGCCCGGCGCGCAGACCACCGATTACTTCCACGCGGTGCTCAGCTACCCGCAGCGGCGGATTGTGCTGCACGGCACGATGGTCGCGGCCGCGGAATCGGCCCGCTACATTATTCACGGCACGCGCGGGAGCTACGTGAAGTTTGGCCTCGATCCGCAGGAGGACCGGCTGAAAAGCGGTGAACGTTTGCCGCAGGAAGACTGGGGCTATGATATGCGCGACGGCGTGGTAACGCGGGTGGAAGGTGAGGAACTGGTAGAGGAGACCTTGCTGACGATCCCGGGCAACTATCCGGCCTATTACGCGGGCATCCGCGATGCGCTGAACGGCACGGGCGAAAATCCGGTTCCGGCCAGCCAGGCGATTCAGATTATGGAACTGATTGAGCTGGGTATTGAATCTGCCAAACATCGCGCCACGCTCTGTCTGGCATAATTTTAAATATTTTTGTAGGCCGGGTAAGGCGTAGCCGTCACCCGGCAAATGCTCAACCGCGAGCCACTTTATCTTTAAGCGCCTGCTTCTCTTCAGGCGTCAGGAAGGCGATCTCCAGCCCGTTGATCTGCGCCTGACGGATCTGCTCGCGGCTCAGACCCGCCTGCGGTGCGGCGATGTTGTATTCGTGGATGATATCCACGCCCTGTACCGCCGGATCGTCAGTGTTCAGTGAGGCCAGCACACCGTGCTCAAGGAACGTTTTCAGCGGATGATGCGCCAGCGTTGCGACGGTGCTGGTCTGAATGTTAGACGTCAGGCACGACTCAATCCCGATACGCTGCTCCGCCAGGAAATCCATCAGGGCGCGATCTTCTACGGCCTTCACGCCATGACCGATGCGCTCGGCGCCCAGCTCGCGGATGGCCTGCCAGATGCTTTCCGGGCCAGCCGCTTCACCCGCATGCACGGTAATGTGCCAGCCGGCATCGCGCGCGCGGTTGAAGTGGGAGAGGAACAGACTGCCCGGGAAGCCCAGCTCGTCACCGGCGAGATCGACGGCGGTGATGGCATCGCGATGGGCCAGCAGCGCTTCCAGCTCCTGCAGGCAGGCGGCTTCGCCGAACGTACGGCTCATAATGCCAATCAGACGGGCCTGAACGTCGAAGGTTTTACATCCTTCGCGTACGCCTTCAATCACGGCTTCCACCACGCCTGCAACGGGCAGGTTGTGGGTCATCGCCATATAGCCCGGCGAGAAGCGCAGCTCGACGTAATGCAGGCCGTTACGGGCCGCATCTTCGATGTTTTCAAACGCCACGCGGCGACAGGCATCCAGCGAGGCCAGCATCTTTACGCCCCAGTCGAGTTTGCTCAGGAAGCTGACCAGGTCCGGTTCATTGGAGGTCACCTGTACGTGAGGGATCAGCGACTCAAGCGTCTGCGCAGGAAGCGTTAAATTGAACTGGCGGCCAAGATCGAGGATGGTTTGGGCACGAATGTTACCGTCAAGGTGACGATGAATATCAGTTAAAGGCAGGCGTATATCAATCATGGTCGCACTCTTTTCTGGTTAAAGTGCGCCATATTATAAAAACAAAACGGGGTAAAAAGCTATTTGCGCAAGGGAATATTCCGTTGCGCAAATTGATTACAGGAGCGTGTTAATCCCGGCAATGAGGCGTAGCACCCCTTGTTCAAGCTTGCTGCGCGGACAGCCGGCGTTCAGGCGAACAAAGCCGTTTCCCTCTTTGCCGTAGGTATATCCCGGCATGATGGCGACTTTTTGCTGCTCGATCAGCACTTTTTGCAGCGCCCGATCGTCAATGTTCAGCGGGCGCAGGTCAATCCAGGCCAGGTAGGTCGCTTCGGGCGGTTGCCAGTTCAGTTTCGGAAAGGCGCGGTTTACTTCCTGCGCGATATACAACAGATTCTCTTCCAGATAGCCCCGCAGGGCATCCAGCCACGGCGCTCCCTGCTGATAGGCGGCGATATGCGCCGTTAGCGCCAGCACGGAAGGGGAAGAGAGGCCGTCCCGGCCTTTTAACGCGCTGAGATAACCGTTACGGCTCGCTTCATCGCCGATCAGGCCGTAAGCGCCCGTCAGCGCCGGAATATTAAAGCTTTTCGAGCCGGAGGTGAGAAGCGCCCATTTGCCGCGCGCCACCGCGCTCCACGGCGTGTGACGATGCTCTCCCCACACCATATCCATATGAATTTCATCGCTGATAACCGCCACGTCATAGCGTGCGCACAGCTCCGCCATGTACGTCAGCTCGTCCCGCGTCCAGACCTTGCCGGTCGGGTTTTGCGGGCTGCACAGCAGCAAAATTTTGTTTTCAGGTTTTGCCAGGGCCGCTTCCAGCGCCGCCATATTTCCCTGCCAGCCTGCGGCATGCTTTTCCATCTCCACGGGCACCACATGACGCGCATTCCCTTCAATAGCTTTGTAAAACGCGTCGTATGCCGGGGTGTGAACCACTACGCCGTCGCCGGGGTGTGACCAGAGACGAATCAGCTCTGACACCATGTAGATAACGGAAGGACCATAAACGACGGTTTCCGTATCAATCGCGCTGTTAAAGCGCTGCTGGAACCAGTGCGCGACGGCGGCGAGAAACTCATCGTTCTTCCAGCGGCTGTAGCCCAGCACGCCGTGATTAATGCGCTGATGCAGCGCGTCGGTAATGCAGGGCGCGGTGGCGAAATCCATATCCGAGATGGTGAAGGGCAGCAGGTCGGCCGCGCCAAAGCGGTCGGCGACGTAGTCCCACTGCGTACACCAGGTGCCGTGTCGATCCACGACGGTAGAAAAATCAAACATGACGTGAGTCCTTAAAGTAAAACCCCCTCATGAGAGGGGGCTGAGGCATCAGGCTTCTACTGTTCGCATCAGGGTGGCCAGCTCATCCTTCACCGACTGGACCTGCGGGCCGATAACCACCTGCAAATTGTGCTGATTTAACTGTACCACGCCGATGGCCCGGTTGGCTTTCAGGGCGTTGGTATCCACTTTTGACATATCCGCCACCGACAGACGCAGGCGGGTGATGCAGTTATCAAGCGAGGTGATGTTATCCGCGCCGCCCAGCGCCGCCAGAATGGCCGGTGTGTTGTAGCCGGATTTTCCCACGGTTCCGGCAACCGCCTGTTCAACGCTGCTCGCCGTATCGGTATCGCGGCCAGGCGTTTTCAGGTTAAAACGGGTGATGGCGAAGCGGAAGATGCCGTAGTAAACCGCAAACCAGATAGCCGCCACGACCGGCACCAGGTACCACTTGGTGGACAGGCCGTGCAGGATCCCGAACACCACGAAGTCGATCACGTTGCCGTCGGTGTTGCCGATGGTAACGCCCAGCACCGCCATCACGGTAAAGCCCAGACCGGTCAGCACCGCGTGGATGAGGTACAGCACCGGTGCGACGAACAGGAACAGGAATTCGATTGGCTCGGTGGTACCGCCCACGACGCAGGCGATCACGCCGGAAATGAGCAGGCCTTTAATTTTATGACGGTTTTCCGGGCGCGCGCAGTGGTACATCGCCAGCGCGGCACCCGGCAGGCCGCCGAGGAAAGCAGGCATTTTACCCTGGGACAGGAAGCGGGTGGCGCTTTCCGAAAAGCCGTGGGTGGTCGGACAGCTCAGCTGCGCCTGGAAGATGGTCAGCGCGCCGCTCACGTCGTGACCGCACACCTCCATGGTGCCGCCCGCTTCGGTGAAGCGAATCAGGGCCACCAGGATATGCTGCAGGCCAAACGGCAGGAGCAGACGCTCGCCGGTGCCGAAGATCATCGGACCGAAATCTCCCGCGCCGTTGATGATGCGGCCAATACCGTTGATGCCCATCGCAAAGACCGGCCAGATCAGCGGAATGATCAGACCAAACAGGCCCATCACCACCAGGGTGATAATCGGCACGAAGCGGGTACCGCCGAAGAAGGCCAGGGCATCCGGCAGCCGGATATTGTGGAAGCGCTCGTGCAGCATCCAGATAATCACACCCGCGATCACTGCCCCGAGGATCCCGGTATCAATAGACTGGATACCGATCACGCTCTGAATGTTGTTGGCTTTCAGCACGGCGGCGTCGGTGGTCGGCAGAATGCCTTTCGCGGTCAGCCAGAAGTTAACAGCGAGGTTCATCACCGCGTAGCCCACAAACCCGGCAAACGCCGCGACGCCTTTATTTTCGCGCGCCAGGCCCAGCGGGATAGCGATACAGAACATCACGGGCAGGAAGCTAAACGCAAAGGAGCCGACTTTACTCATCCAGATGAAGATCGCCTGCAGCACCGGGGTACCGAGGAACGGAATCAGCGTGATGACGTCTTTACTGCTCAGCGAGCTGCCGATCCCGAGCATAATCCCGCAGAACGAGAGGAGTGCCACGGGCAGCATAAAGGTTTTACCCAGTTGCTGGAAAAATTCCCACAGCGATATTTTTTGTGCTGCTTTCGCCGTCATAAAACGACTCCTTTATTGTTAAAATCAGTTTACCTGCTTCAATGCTGCGAGAAGATAAAACGTTTTATCAAAGTTTAGTGCGCTCTAAATCACATTCTCAGGCTTTGACTGATAGTATAAAGATAACGTATTGATAAAACGTTTTACCGAACTCATTTCAGGGAGTCACGCCAACACATGGCTGTAGCGAAAAAAATCACCATCAACGATGTCGCGCTGGCGGCGGGCGTTTCCGTCAGCACCGTTTCTCTGGTGCTAAGCGGAAAAGGGCGCATCTCTCCTGCGACCGGTCAGCGGGTGAACGAGGCGGTTGAGCAGCTGGGTTTTGTGCGTAACCGTCAGGCGTCGGCGCTGCGCGGTGGGCAAAGCGGGGTGATTGGCCTGATTGTTCGCGACCTGACGTCACCTTTCTATGCAGAGTTGACCGCCGGGTTAACCGAAGCGCTTGAAGCGCAGGGGCGGATGGTCTTTCTTCTGCACGGCGGTCGCGAGGCCGATCAGCTTCTTTCCCGGCTCGATATGCTGCTGAATCAGGGTGTTGACGGGGTAATCGTCGCCGGAGCGTCGGGCGTGGGCAGCGAGCTGTGCGCGCGCGCCGCCGAAAAAGGCGTGCCGCTGGTGTTTGCTTCGCGCGCCAGCTACCTGGACGAGGCCGATACGCTGCGCCCGGATAACATGCAGGCCGCACAAATGTTGACCGAGCATCTTATTCGTCGCGGGCATCAGCGCATCGCCTGGCTGGGCGGGAAAAGCTCGTCCCTGACCCGCGCCGAGCGGGTCGGCGGCTACTGCGCGACGCTGATTAAATACGGTCTGCCGTTCCACAGCGAATGGGTCGTGGAGTGTGAATCCAGCCAGAAGAAAGCGGCGGAAGCGATAGGCGCGCTGCTGCGAAGCAGTCCGACGATCAGCGCCGTGATTTGCTACAACGATGTGATTGCCATGGGCGCCTGGTTTGGCCTGATCCGCGCCGGGCGTCAGAGCGGCGAGGGCGGGGTGGAAACCTTCTTCGGCCATCAGGTGGCGCTGGGGGCGTTCGCCGACGTCGGTGAAAACGCGCTAGACGATCTGCCGATCGTCTGGGCTACCACCCCTGCGCGGGAGATGGGCTACACGCTGGCGGACAGGATCATGCAGCGCATCGACAACACGGACGTTCAGGCCGGACACCAGATTGTGGCGGCGCGGCTGGTGACGGTAAAATAATATCAGGCGGGTTGCGTTAGCGGATTGAGCAACAGTTCGGCTTCCAGCGCTTCCACAAACTTTCGTACTTTTGCCGGGATCAGCCGGGAGGTCGGGTAAACCGCCCAAACGGCCAGCGATTCCGGCTGGGCATCCTCCAGGACGATCCGCACGAGTTTACCCTCTCTGAACGCCGGCTCTACGTACCAGCGGGATAAATTGGCGATCCCCAACCCTCCCAGGCAGGCTTCGAAAATGGCCTCAATAGAGTTCGCGGAGAATCGGCCCGACACCTTTTGTTTGTAGCGCTGTTCACCCTGTTCGAATGACCAGTGGACGGTATCTGACGTGGTCAGACAGCTGTGTGCCGCCAGATCGTTAAACGATTTTGGATAGCCATTCGCGGCAAGATACGCCGCGCTGGCGCAGAGATCGCGAGGGTTGTGACACAGGCGATGGGCAACCAGCCGGTTATCGCGCAGTGGCGCAATGCGTAATGCCACGTCTATGCCTTTTCCGACAATATCAACCTGTTCGTCGGTGGCGAGTAAATCGACCTGCAGGGCGGGATGTTGCTGCATGAACCGGGTCAGCATGGGAGCAACGATCTTACGGCCAAACCCCGCTGAGGCTGTAATGCGCAGTCGTCCGGAAAGGTGCGTCCCCTCGGGAAACAGATCGGCCAGCGCGTTATTTTTATCTTCCAGCAACGCCTGAGCATGGGGCAAAAAAACGGCCCCATCGCTGGTGGGTGAGAGGGAACGCGTGGTGCGGTGCACCAGCCTGACCCCCAGTTCAGCCTCAAGATTATTAAGAGACCGCGATGCCGCCATGGCGCTCACAGAGAGCCGACGCGCGGCGCCCGCCAGGCTACCCGCCTTGACGGCTTCGACAAACACTTCAACGTCTTCCAGTTTCATTGTATCGATTTTCGTTATGCTGACTTATCAAAGTACATATCTACATTATTTATCGTTACGCTGCCATAGTCTCTTCACAACCTGAAAAATATCAATCTGGAGTGAAGATGAAAAAGTTGAAAACGGTTCTGGCGCTCAGCGGCCTGCTCCTGGCAGGCACATCGTGGGCAGATGCCCCGGCGCAGGTGAAACAGCAGGTTCCGGGCTATTATCGTCTGGCAGTCGGGAAATATGAGGTGACGGCGCTGTTCGACGGCTATAACGATCTTTCGCCTGCCTTACTACACGGGATCTCAGGCGACAAGGTTCGCGAACTGCTGGCTCAACACAAAATTGATGCCGAACGCATGCCTACCGCTTTTAACGCCTTTCTGGTGAATACCGGTAAACACCTGGTCATGATTGACAGCGGGGGTGGCCACTGCATGGCGGAAACGGCCGGTCAGCTGGTCAGCAATATGAACGCATCAGGGTACCGTCCCGAGCAGGTTGATACCATTTTCCTGACCCACCTGCATCTTGACCACGTATGCGGCCTGAGCGATGCAGAGGGTAAGGCGTTGTTCCCCAATGCCACCGTCTACGTACCGCAGGGGGAGGCCGACTACTGGCTTGATCCCGCAAAAGAAGCGAGCGCGCCGGCTAATGCGAGGGAGTATTTCGCTATCGCCAGGAATGCGCTGTCCGCGTATAAAGCCGCCGGGCACCTTAAAACCTTCGTCCCGCCCGCTTCGCCGATCCCGGAAGTCCAGACGGCATATGCCATAGGGCATACGCCAGGCAGTACCGTTTATCGCTTCGCGTCGCAGGGGACGGCTATCAACTTCATTGGGGATTTGATTCATGCTCCTGCCGTCCAGTTCCCGCACCCTGAAGTGTCTATTCGCTTTGATGTCGATCCGAAAAAAGCTATCTCATCCAGGGCGCAGGAGTTTAACGCGCTGGCAAAAGACGGTGAGTGGATGGCCGCAGCGCATCTGCCTTTCCCCGGTATCGGGCATATCACTTCCGGGCTGCAGGGCTATAGCTGGAATCCCGTCAATTACGGACCTTATCAGCGTGCGGCCAACGTGCCTCTGCTGAAATAAAGTGAGGTGACGAGCATGAAAAGTTACACCGTAATGGCAAACGGTATCCGACAGTTCGTTGTAGAAGAGGGTGAAGGCGCACCGGTTATTCTTTTGCATGGTTTTCCAGAAACAAACTATGCCTGGCGGTACCAGATACCCGTACTGTCCCGGCACTACCGCGTGATTGCGCCAGATTTACGCGGGTATGGCGAAACGGATAAACCTGCTTCTGGCTATGATAAGCGCAATATGGCGCGGGACATCCGGGAACTGATGCGTGTGCTGGGTTTGCAGAAAGTGGTGCTGGTGGGGCACGATCGCGGCGCGCGCGTCGCAACGCGGTTTGCAAAAGATTACCCTGAGCTGGTGGATCGACTGGTGGTGATGGATAACGTGCCAACGCGTATTGTGGCGCGCGATCTGAATACGTCGATTGCGCGTGCGTACTGGTTCTTCCTGTTTCATCTTGTGCCAGACCTGCCGGAAGCGCTGATTGCGGGTCGGGAGCATATCTGGCTGCGCCACTTTTTCTCGGACTGGACCTACAATCCGTCGACCATCAGCGGCGAGGCGTTTGATACCTATGTTCGGGCGTATCAGGCGCCGGGTGCCGTGCGTGGCGCAATGGCTGACTATCGTGCCAACGCAGAGGATGTGGCGCAGGATATGGCTGACGCTGAGGTGAAAATCACCTGCCCGGTAATGTCGCTGTGGGGTAATGACTTTCATGCGGTCGGCAAGCTTTTCGATATGGAAAGCGTCTGGGCCGAAATGGCGGAAAACCTGCGGGCGCAGGGGATTGATGAGTGCGGCCATCTGCCGCAGGAGGAGCAGCCAGAGAAAGTGAACGCGCTTCTGCTGGATTTCCTTGCTGGATGGAAAAGTTAGCGGGCAATAAAAAACCCCTCATGCGAGGGGTTTTGCTGTTTACTGCTGCGGTGCCGCTGGTTCGGCTGGCGCTGCCGGTGCTGCCGGTGCTGCCGGTGCTGCCGGTTCCGGCATCCCCAGCGTCGGCATACCAAACATGCCGACGAAGTCTTCCAGCGGCATCTTCTCGCCGTTGAGCGTTACCTGGCCGTTGGCGTACTGCAGGCTGGTGGAGATCGTGTTGTTTTCCACTTTGGTGATGCGGAACATCTGGCCCATGGCCGCCAGACCTTTCACCTGCTGGTTCGCCAGCTTGCCGGCGTCTTCATCGCCGTAGCCTTCCAGCTTCGCAATCTGGGTCATAAACTCGGTCGCCATATCCATCGGGATGGTCAGCTTGCTGTCGAGCGACTTCACGCTGCGATCCACTTCCTGCGCCAGCGTCTGCGGTGCACCCGTTGCGGTTGCCGGATCTTTCAGGAACAGCGACAGGTTAAAGCTGGTTTCGCCTTTGCTGTTTTTCCAGCTCAGCGGCGCAACGGTGATCACCGGCTCGCCTTTCAGCAGAACAGGCAGGTTGTTGAACAGTACCGCCATCGCCTGCTGCTGATACACCTCAGGGTTCTGCTGGAGTGCGGCATCGGTCAGCAGCGCCTGGCTCTCTTTGCTGTATTTCTGGCTAAACTCGTGCCACGCCTGGCCGTCGATATTGCCGATCTTCAGCGACAGCTTGCCGGTGCCCAGATCCTGATTCTGCACCTTCAGGCTCTTCAGCGTGTAATCCAGCTGCGTGTTGATGCTTTTACCGTCTTTGGAAACGTCAGATTTGCCGTTGACGTCCATGCCTTCCAGCACGGCCATCTCTTTTCCTTCAACCGCAATGGCCACCTTGTCGAGAGAGAGTTTCTGATCGCCGATACGCTCCTGGAAATCGGTCATTCGGCTGTTGCCGTCGGCTTTCAGGTTGTTGAAGGTGAGCTGAACCTTTTGGTTATATTCGTTCACGGCATTGACCAGACCGCTTTCCGCTTCACCCGTCAGGGAGAACACGTTTCCGTCGCGGTCAGCGTCAAGTTTGAATTGACCGCCGCTGAAGGCGACTTTCTCATTCTCTTTCTCGTAGTTCAGCGCTTTCAGGGCAATATTGGAACTCGTGTCACCGGCATAGCTAATTCGGGTATTAATGTCGAAAGGCGATTCATTCTTCGCCAGGTCAAACAGCGGTTTGGTGACGTCGTTATTCACCAGCACGGTATGAACGGACGCCATCGAAGGGAGCAGGTTAAAGGACTTCAGCTGCGCCAGCGGCAGAGGACCGTGGCTCACCACCTCATCCAGCACCACGCTCTGGCCCGGTTTCAGCCAGCCGTTTTCAGTACCGGCAACCGGCTTCACCACCAGCTGCATACGGCTGGTAAACACGCCGCGATGATAATTCTGGTAGCTCAGCTCAAGGCCCGCCTCCGGCGCGCTGCGCTTAATCTCTCCGTTAGCCTGCGCCACCATCTCAGCCAGACGGCCTTCCAGCTGTTTCCCGGTAAACCAGGAGGCACCCGTCCAGACCACGCCTAACGCTACAATCACTCCAACCGCTACGACCGATTTTTTCATTGCGACTATCCCTAAAATGAAACCAGGCGGTAAAAACCGCCTGGAGATATTAAGCCTGCAACTAGCTTAGCAAGAGTTGTTAAAAAATTCAGTAAGTGCTTAAAGCTTATTGAAAACGCGCGCCAGACGACCGGTGCCGCTTACGCTGACCGGTGATTCATTGGCTGCAACGAATGCTGACTCACCGGGCTTAAGCACCAGACGCTGTTCGCCTTTGCGCAGCGTCGCTTCGCCCTCGGCGCAGAACAGAATCGCCGCGCTTTCCTGCGCGATGGCGATTTCGGCCTGGCTCAGGTCGTGCAGGGAGAAAGCAAAATCTTCAACCGGAATCGGGAAGTCCAGCTCTGCGCCGTTTTTCACCGGCTGAGTCAGCAGCTCCGCGGCAGGTTTCGCCACAAACTTCACGTTGGCAACCAGCTCAGGAATATCAATGTATTTCGGCGTCAGGCCCGCGCGCAGCACGTTATCGGAGTTGGCCATTACCTCCAGCGCCACGCCCTGCAGGTAGGCGTGCGGGGTTTCGGCAAACAGGAACATCGCTTCGCCCGGGTTCAGCTTCACCACGTTCAGCAGCAGAGGGGAGAAAAGGCCGCTGTCGTCCGGGTAGAATTCGGAGATCAGACGGATAGTCTCCCACGGTTCACCCTGCTGGCTGCCCAGAGCCGCTTTCAGTACCGCCAGCGCGTGAGATTTCTCTTCACCCTGCATATTCAGCAGGCTGGCAAACAGCTGGCTGAGCGCGTCTGCGTTCGGGTTTTCAAGGAAGTGGGCGATAGCCTTGTGGGCACCCGCGACCGGTTGCAGCAGGGAAACGATCTCTGAAAACTCGCGGAACGCGTTCATCGCCAGGAACGGGGTCAGCGCAAAGACCAGCTCCGGCTTGTGGTTAGGATCTTTGTAGTTACGCTCGGCGGCGTCCAACGGAATACCCGCCGCGTTCTCTTTCGCAAAGCCGATTTCAGAGGCTTTCTTGTTCGGGTGAACCTGGATGGAGAGCGGCTGGTCGGCGCACAGCACCTTGAACAGGAACGGCAGTTCGCCGAAGCGCTGAGCCACCTTGTCGCCCAGCAGCGCGGCTTTATCGGCATCAATCACGTCACGCAGGCTGCGTACCTGGCCGCTGGCATCTTCAATTTTTGAGCTGCTCTTCGGGTGCGCCCCCATCCATAGTTCTGCCATCGGCAGGTTGTTCGGGTTCGCGATACCGTAGAGATCCGTTAACGCAGTTTTACTTCCCCAGGCGTAGTTTTGCACTGAGTTAATGAGTTTTTGCATTATCAAGCCCTGATTCAATTGTGGAATTAACTCCGGGTATTAAAGCAATAAACCTCATGGAAGTAACCTGTGGATGTAAAAAGTCGTACTAGTCTCAGTTTTTGTTAAAAAATTGTGTAGGATAAGCTGACTCGCTTTTAAGCCGGGCAGCGGAACATCTGCCCTGAATAAACAGACCGAAGCAGTAAGTGAGAGACCAATGTCGAATAAACCCTTCCATTATCAGGATCCTTTCCCCCTCAGTAAGGATCGGACCGAGTATTACCTGTTAACCCGCGATCACGTCTCCGTCTCTGAGTTTGAAGGACAAGAGATCCTCAAGGTCGATCCTCAGGCGCTAACGCTGCTGGCGCAGCACGCTTTCCACGACGCCTCGTTTATGCTGCGTCCTGCGCACCAGCAGCAGGTTGCCGATATCCTGAGCGACCCGCAGGCCAGCGAAAACGATAAATACGTTGCCCTGCAGTTCCTGCGTAACTCAGACATCGCGGCGAAAGGTGTTCTGCCTACCTGTCAGGACACCGGCACGGCGATTATCGTCGGTAAAAAAGGCCAGCGCGTCTGGACCGGCGGCGGTGACGAAGCGGCCCTGGCGCACGGCGTCTACAACACGTACACCGAAGATAACCTGCGCTATTCGCAAAACGCGGCGCTGGATATGTATAAAGAGGTCAACACCGGCACCAACCTGCCAGCACAGATCGATCTCTACAGCGTCGATGGTGACGAGTACAAATTCCTCTGCATCGCCAAAGGCGGCGGTTCAGCCAACAAAACCTATCTCTACCAGGAAACCAAGGCGCTGCTCACCCCGGGCAAGCTGAAGAACTACCTGGTTGAAAAGATGCGCACCCTCGGCACCGCGGCGTGCCCGCCGTACCATATCGCGTTTGTGATTGGCGGTACGTCGGCGGAAAGTACGCTGAAAACCGTCAAGCTGGCCTCAACCAAATACTACGACGGCCTGCCTACCGAAGGTAACGAGCATGGCCAGGCGTTCCGCGACGTGCAGCTTGAGCAGGAACTGCTGGAAGAAGCCCGAAATCTGGGCCTCGGCGCGCAGTTTGGCGGCAAATACTTTGCCCACGACGTGCGCGTGATCCGTCTGCCGCGTCACGGTGCCTCCTGTCCGGTCGGGATGGGCGTGTCCTGCTCTGCGGATCGCAACATCAAGGCGAAGATCAACCGCGAAGGCGTGTGGATCGAAAAACTGGAAAACAACCCAGGCAAATACATCCCGGAAGAGCTGCGCAAAGCGGGTGAGGGTGAAGCGGTTCGCGTCGATCTGAACCGTCCGATGAAAGAGATTCTGGCGCAGCTTTCGCAGTATCCGGTCTCGACCCGTCTCTCGCTGAACGGCACGATCATCGTGGGTCGCGACATCGCGCACGCGAAGCTGAAAGAGCGTCTGGACAACGGCGAAGGGCTGCCGCAGTACATTAAAGATCACCCGATCTACTACGCCGGTCCGGCGAAAACGCCTGAAGGTTACGCGTCCGGCTCGTTAGGTCCAACCACGGCGGGCCGTATGGACTCGTACGTTGACCAGCTGCAGGCTAACGGCGGCAGCATGATCATGCTGGCGAAAGGCAACCGCAGCCAGCAGGTGACGGACGCCTGCCACAAGCACGGCGGCTTCTACCTGGGCAGCATCGGAGGCCCGGCTGCGGTTCTGGCGCAGGGCAGCATTAAGAGCCTGGAGTGCGTTGAGTACCCGGAACTGGGTATGGAAGCGATCTGGAAAATTGAAGTGGAAGACTTCCCGGCGTTTATCCTGGTGGATGACAAAGGCAACGACTTCTTCAAGCAGATCCAGTCGTCCCAGTGTTCGGCGTGCGTGAAGTAATTCTGTAAATTGCCGGGTGGCGGCTGCGCCTTACCCGGCCTACGAGTCTGGTAGGTCGGGTAAGCGTTAGCGCCACCCGACATCAAAAAGAGCGCACAAAGCGCCATATCGTTTCTCAGAAGTCATCAATACTTATCCCTTAAGCATGTGAGCAATCCCTCTTTTGTTATCAAGGAGAAAGTAATGACCACGGTACGCCATGAGAAAGATTCGATGGGCGCCATCGACGTCCCGGCCGATAAGCTATGGGGCGCGCAAACCCAGCGTTCGCTGGAGCACTTCCGTATTTCGACCGAAAAAATGCCCGTCTCGCTGATTCAGGCGCTGGCGCTCACCAAACGCGCCGCCGCGAAAGTGAACCAGGATTTAGGCCTGCTGACGGCAGACAAAGCGACCGCCATCATCAACGCCGCCGACGAAGTGCTGGCGGGTAAGCATCCCGACGAATTCCCCCTCGCCATCTGGCAGACCGGTTCCGGCACCCAGAGCAACATGAACATGAACGAAGTGCTGGCGAACCGGGCCAGCGAACTGCTGGGCGGCGTGCGCGGCATGGAGCGTAAGGTCCATCCGAACGATGACGTCAACAAAAGCCAGAGTTCTAACGACGTCTTTCCGACGGCGATGCACGTGGCGGCGGTGATTGCTATCCGCGAGCAGCTAATCCCGCAGCTCAACGTCCTGAAATCCACGCTCAACGAGAAAGCGCGGGCCTTCCGCGACATCGTCAAAATTGGCCGTACGCACCTGCAGGACGCCACGCCGCTGACGCTCGGCCAGGAGATTTCCGGCTGGGTGGCGATGCTGGAACATAACCTGAAGCATATTGAGTACAGCCTGCCGCACCTGGCGGAGCTGGCGCTCGGCGGAACGGCGGTCGGGACCGGGTTAAACACCCATCCTGAATACGCGGTGCGCGTGGCGGAGGAGCTGGCAAACATCACCGGGCAGCCGTTCGTCACGGCGCCCAACAAGTTCGAAGCGCTGGCGACCTGCGATGCGCTGGTCCACACCCACGGCGCGCTGAAAGGGCTGGCGGCCTCGCTGATGAAAATCGCCAACGACGTGCGCTGGCTGGCCTCGGGTCCGCGCTGCGGCATCGGTGAAATCAGTATTCCGGAAAACGAGCCGGGCAGCTCCATCATGCCGGGTAAAGTGAACCCGACCCAGTGCGAAGCCATGACCATGCTCTGCTGTCAGGTGTTGGGCAACGACGTGGCCGTCAACCTGGGCGGTGCGTCCGGCAACTTCGAACTGAACGTCTATCGTCCGATGGTGATCCACAACGTTCTGCAATCGATTCGTCTGCTGGCGGACGGGATGGAGAGCTTTAACGAGCACTGTGCGGTAGGGATTGAGCCGAATCGCGAGCGTATCAGCCAGCTGCTCAATGAATCCCTGATGCTGGTGACGGCGCTGAATACCCATATCGGCTACGACAAAGCCGCCGAGATCGCGAAAAAAGCGCATAAAGAGGGGCTGACGCTGAAAGCCTCCGCCCTGGCGCTGGGCTATCTCACGGAGGAGGATTTCGATGCCTGGGTGCGCCCTGAGGCGATGGTCGGCAGCCTGAAATAGTCATCCCGCCACGTACAGGTGCAGCCGCGGAATAATCAGCTGCAGCGGCTGCGCCTGAGGTCGGTAACGGTGCTGGACATTTTCAGCATCGTAATTCAGCAACTCACCAATATCCGGCACGATGGCCCCCCGATCGGCATCATAGAGCGCAATCAGCGGCGTAGGGCAGGCATGCTGAACCTGTTTTTGCTGGCCGGAATACCAGACGCGGGCGATAGGCTGTACTTTCACCGGGCGCTTTATCTTGAGGCGCGTATCTGCGGGGAGCGAGGCGATGCTGTGGTACTCCTGCTCCAGGCGCTCAATCCACTGCTCGCGCGACCACGGCGCGACGGTGCGCGGCGTCTTCAGGCTTTTTTCCAGCTGCGCCAGAATCTCATCCCGGGTGAAGTTTTTAATGATGTGCTTATTCGCCCAGCCGAAGCGCAGCGTGGCGGGATGACGCAGTACCGTCAGCGTGCGATAGGCATTCAGGGTAATCAGCCCCGGCAGCTGGCGGTGTACCCATTCAAACCGGGCGGCAGGGGCGAGGCCGGACTCTTCGGTAACGATCTTTTCAAAGGCCGCTTTCAGGGTGTTGATATGGGTAATCTGGCTTTCCAGCGCGTCGCGCGTTGTCGCATCGGTTTGCAGGCAGATCACGCCAGGCAGACGCACGGCGGCCTTACTGCTGCGGTTTTCTGACTGCTGCTGGATAAACAGTCGACGATAGTGCTTCAGCGCCAGCTCAAGGGCGGCGCTGCCGATGTGCTGTTCAACCGCGATGGTGTCCAGCGGGTCGTGCTCGGCCCCTTTAGCCACCTCGGGCAGGGTAAAAACGCGCGCGGCCAGCAGACGGCAGCTCTGCAAACGTTCGGTCAGGGTCAGGAGTTCGTGTTCTATTTCCCGAAACGTGCAGTTCAGCCGTTCGAGGAGATCGTAGGTCGCCATAAGCACTCTCGTTAGTTACAACATACTTATCATATAGCACAGCACGCCGGGTCAGGCCAGCGTGCGGTTGAGGTCAGGCAGGGACGGGAAGGGCGATGTTATGGTATACCGGCCAGCTAAAGCAGAAGCGCGCGCCGCCGAGCTCGCTCTCTTCGCAATGCACCGTGCCGCCCATCGCCTGCGCGATAGAGTAAACAATCGCCAGCCCCAGGCCGCATCCGCCAGTGGCGCGATCGCGGCTGGGGTCGAGGCGGACAAACGGTTCAAACACGGTTTCTCGCGCTTCCGGGGCAATCCCCGGACCGTCATCCTCCACCGTCAGGCTGGCCTGATTGCCCTGCAAATCCAGTCCGATCTGTAGCGTACTTTCGCTGTAGCGCATGGCGTTGTTCATCAGATTGTCCAGCACGCGCTCCATCAGGCGCATATCGAGCGCGCCGTAATCACCCGGCGTGACGCGCGTTAACAGCGTGCGCTGCGGGTTCAGGCTCTGAACGTCATCGATGTGGGTTTGCAGCCAGGCAGGCAGGTCCGGCGTGCTGAGGTTCAGCTCGTTTTGCGGACGATCGAGGCGCGCGTAGGTCAGCAGCTCCTCAATCAACGCCTCAAGCTGGCCGATGTCGCGGTTAAGCGCCTGAGACTCCGCGTCAGTCAGATTCTCGCTCATCTCCAGACGATAGCGCAGGCGAACCAGCGGCGTGCGCAGCTCGTGCGCAATGCCGTCGATCAGCTGCTTCTTACTGGCGATCAGGGCATTGATGTTATCGGCCATCTGGTTAAAGGCCACGCCCAGGCGTTCAAAGCTGGAACCGCTGTCGAAGTGAATGCGTTCGGTAAAATGCCCTTCGCCAAAACGCTGCGCGGCGGATTCCAGCTTCAGCATGTCCTGCCAGTGCGGGCGCATCCAGATAAAGACCGGAAACGCGAGCGAAATGGCGATAAAGGCCATCAGCGCCATGTCCAGCAGACGCATCTGGTGCAGATAATAGAGATAGGGTACCGGCCCGACGGCCAGCACGTAATGGCTGCGCGGAATACGCTGGATAAAGGTGTATTTCTCATCCAGCGCGACGATGTCCCCGTCGCGCAGACGCTGCATGGCGGGCGGATCCAGCTCAAAATCTTTTAACGGCTCGATGCGTAAATCGAATGACAGGTTCAGATCCAGCTCTTTAAGGGTTTTCGCCCAGTCGTGCGGCGGGATCTCTCTCAGCTCGCTGCGCATCAGATAGAGCGAGCTTTTCATCAGATCGTCCAGCGACTGCCTGCCCGCACGTTCGGCGGTGAATTTATAGACCAGCCCGACCAGCATGGTCATGACCAGGAAACAGACAAACAGCAAAAGATAAAACTGCACAAACAGCTTTTTCATTGGGTCTCACCGAAAAAACGCTATGTGCAGAATATACATGAAAACCCTTCGCATTTTTCACGTCTGTCGCGCGTGTTACATGGCTTTCGCGCTGTTTTTTACCTTGGCGATGAATTTTTCCGTCACGGCCAGGCCTTCTGCAATGTGCGTATCAATCACATCGGTACCGAATTCGTTAATTAAATCCAGGAGTATTTCGAAAGACTGGATAAGTTCCAGCAGGTCAAAAAGCGCTTTTTGATCGGAGCGCGAGGGAGAGGCGCGCCTTAGGGCTGCCTGATTAACAATCCACTCGAGATTGGTTTTGATGGCTTCGACCTGATTGTAGCTATACATATGCCATAGGCTTAAATCCTCATTTCAAGATTATATGGGAGAGATATCGTAACGCTTCGCGGTGAAAGCGAGTCTACATGCAGTCGGGGCGAACTGGAGAAAGGAGGGCTGAAGATTTAATTATGGAATAGTTCGCGTGCTTAGCAAGTCAATTGTTGCGCAAACGTAAAAATAAACGCGCGAAAGAGAGGACATCGCTGTGTAATGCCCTCATTGCGCGCACGTTATGCTAGCCAGATAACGGAGTCAGGTTTCCCAGGCGTGCGGGGCAAACAGATAACCCTTGTTACGTACGGTTTTAATGCGATAGGGCTCGGTAGCGTTATCCTGCAGCTTTTTGCGCAGACGCGAAATCGCCACGTCTACGCTGCGGTCCATTCCGTCATAGCTCACACCACGCAGGTTTTTCAGCAGCGCGTCGCGGTCCATAATTTGCCCGGCGTGCGTCGCCAGCTCCCACAGCAGGTCAAAATCTGCGGTGGAGAGGGCAATAAGCTCGCCGGAAAGCAGCACCTGGCGGTTAATAGGGTCGATAGACAGCGTACCGAAGCGCATCGCTTTGTGCGGCGTCAGAGACGGCGCAGGTGCTTCGCGTTCGATGCTGGCGTGCTGGCGCAAATGCAGGCGCAGGCGGGCAAGCAGGACGGCAGGCGGTGTGGTTTTCAGAATGTAGTCATTGGCGCCCATCTCCAGCGACAAAATGTGGTTCATATCGCTGTCCAGTGAGGTGAGCAGGACGATAGGGCCCTCCCACCGGGCGCGCAGGTCACGGCAGAGCGTCATGCCGTCTTTGCCAGGCAGCATGATATCCAGCAGCACCAGATCCGGGTTTTCACGGACGACCACCTCTTCGGCACGATCGCCGCGAGGTTCAACAATGACGTCCATATCATGTTTACCCAGATAGGCGGCGATCAGTTGCCCGACCTCGGGTTCGTCTTCAACATAAACAATCTTATTCATACAGCGTCTGTTTTCGTGAAAAAAGCCAACATACACCGCGGAACCTTAACCTTCCATTAATCTTTCAAAATTAACGCCGGTTCCGTTATTCTGGCTCTTATTGTTACTTGATTGTTATAGGGAAAAGTATGGGGCTGGCGATCAAAGCCGCGCTGGGCGCGCTGGTGGTGTTACTGATTGGTATTCTGGCAAAGACGAAAAACTACTACATTGCCGGGCTAATCCCGCTGTTCCCGACCTTTGCGCTGATTGCCCACTATATCGTGGCTTCTGAGCGGGGCACGGAAGCGTTACGCACAACTATCGTGTTTGGCATGTGGTCTATCATTCCGTATTTTCTCTACCTGCTTTCGCTGTGGTATTTCACCGGTTTTCTGCGTCTTCCCCTGGCGCTGAGCGGGGCGGTGGTCTGCTGGGGACTCAGCGCCTGGGTGTTAATTTTCTTCTGGAGCCGCTTTCACTAGCGCAGCGGTCGGCCGCCGTCCACGGCAAAGGTTCTGCCGGTGACGTAGCAGCTGGTGAGCAGATAATCCACAAGATCGATGACCTCTTTCTCGCCCGGGGCGATTTTCATGAGCGACTTATTCAGCGCCTGCTGACGATACTCTGCATCATCGTTTTCGTTAAACAAAATCATCGCCGGGGCGATGGCGTTTACCTTCACCTCGGGCGCGAGCTTGCGGGCAAACGAGCGTGTCATATTATCCAGCGCGGCTTTGCTGGCCGCGTAGGCGATGTGCTTGTCGCTGCCGCGCTCCACCACATAATCGGTAAAGTGAATAATGTCGCCCGCAGCGTGCCCATGACCGCGGAGCAGATCCTGCAGAGCGTGGTTAAGCAGATAAGGGGCATTGACGTGGATCTGCAGCATGGCTGAGAGCGTTTCGCTGAGTGACGTACCGGGTTTTTCGGCTCGCCATGCGCTGGCGTTATGGATCACGGCGCGCAGTCCCGTCGTGGCGGCTTTTACCTTTTCCGCGAAAGCCAGAATGCCTTCATCGGTCGAAAAATCAGCCTGAATGCAGACCGCCCCGGCTTTGCGTAACCCTTCAATCGACGGGTATTCCGTACGGTAGCTGACAATGACCGGATGGCGAAGGTTGAGAAAGTGATGGGCGAGGGCGAGGCCGATACGGCGGCCTCCACCGGTAATCAGTATTGGGCGAAGCGGTGCATTTCCCATCGTATTCTCCTTTACAGTTCAACAATGGGAAAGGCGATGCTAACCCATTAACATCCAGGTTGCTGGCAGGGCAGCAACCAGTAACAGTCCAATTAATGCCATCTCACGGCGTTTCAGCGCGTTCTCCAGCTGATGCGTGCGGCGGGCGTAGATAAACACCAGCAGACCCGGTGCGTACAGCACCACCGACAGCA
Organism: Enterobacter cloacae complex sp. P16RS2; assembly: GCF_014982155.1. NCBI lineage: Bacteria > Pseudomonadati > Pseudomonadota > Gammaproteobacteria > Enterobacterales > Enterobacteriaceae > Enterobacter > Enterobacter cloacae complex sp. P16RS2. Next base: position 274,521 of record NZ_JADCKW010000009.1, read on the forward strand.
GCAGATGCATAGGCCCGGAAGCATACAACAACCACAGGCCGTAAATACAGGCTCCGACACCCACGACATAATGCGCCGGGCGTGTGGCAATTTTTAACAGATACGCACCCACTAAGAAATAGGGTACCAGAATCATCTCCGAGGCGATGGTCAGCAGGGTGTTATAGTCAGAACCTGTGAGCCAGATCAGCACCAGACAGACCTGAACGCTGATGTTGGTCAGCCAGAGCGATGCCGATGGCGCGCTGTTTTGGTTTTGACGGGCGAACAGGCGTGGAAACGCCTTGTGAGTCGCGGCCAGGAACGGCACTTCAGCCGCCATGATGGTCCAGCTCAGGTAAGCGCCGCAGACGGAGACGATCAGCCCTGCGGCAATCACCACGTCGCCCCAGGGACCGAGCATTTTCACCATCAGGCCAGCCATTGACGGGTTACGCATTTCAGCCAGCTCAGGACGCGCCACCACGCCCAGCGACAGCAGCGTCACCAGCAGATAGACCCCCAGCGCGGCCAGTACGGCCAGCAGCGTGGCGCGGCCCACATCGCGTTTATTCCTGGCCCGGGCAGAAACCACGACCGCACCTTCAACGCCGATGAACACCCACAGGGTAATCAGCATCGTGTTTTTCACCTGCTCCCAGACGGGAACGCCCAGCGCAACGCCGCTGAAATCAAGCCTGAAAACGTCCATACGGAACGCAATAAAGGCCAGAACGATAAACAGGCCGAGCGGAACCAGTTTCGCCAGCGTCGCCACAAGGTTGATGCTGGCGGCCGTTTGTACGCCACGCAACACCAGCCAGTGGACGAACCACAGCAACACCGAGGCGCCCACAATAGACTGCCAGGTATTCCCGTCGCCAAAGAGGCGCAGCTCAGGCGTATCGGTAAAGAAACTGAGCGCCGAGAAGACGATTACAAGATAAGAGACGTTGGCGATAACGGCACACAGCCAGTATCCCCATGCGGAACAGAAGCCAATCAGCTCGCCGAAACCTTCACGCGCATAGGTGAAAATGCCGCCGTCAAGATCCGGGCGAATGCGGGTGAGCAGCAGCATCGCGAAGGCCAGCAGCAGTATGCCGACACCCGTAATGCCCCAGCCAATGATGAGCGCAGAAGGGCTGGCGACGGCCGCCATATTCTGCGGCAAACTGAATACGCCCGCACCCAGCATTGAGCTTAATACGAGTGCAGTCAGAGCACTCAGGCCAAGTTTCTTTTCCATTGGCTTCCTGTTATGAAAGGTCAAAATCCAGAATAATTATTTCGCTCAGGCGCATAAAAATGGTGGATCACACTAAGGCGCGGGATTTTACGGAGTGTAACGAATGCATGCAATGACGTGAGGCAGAAATTCAAAAAAAGTAACAAAAAAGGCGGCATTGCGCCGCCTTTCGTAAACGATGTTGTTACTTGTACAGATCGGCGCTGATGGTCACGTTGTTACCACGTTCCTGCCACTGGCGGGTGATGTGGTAGTACTTCGCCCCTTTCTTCGCCGCACGCTTCGCGACCTGGTAAGAGACTTCCGTCATGTTGCCGTAGTTGCCGGTAAACTTGATGCTGTCGAACGGCACCATCTGCGCTGCAGTGGCGTTGTTCAACTCTTCAATTTTGGTACCGTCCGGCAGCGTAACGGAATAACGGCCACCTTTCGTGGACTGCGTTTCGAAGAAACGGCCCACTTCAGCGCTTGGAGCAGCCGTCGTTGCTACGCCTGGAATTTCAACTTTCTTCGCTTCTTCGCCGCCTTTAGCGAGCGCCGCGCGACCTGCTTCTGAATTCGCCGGGATGGCATCCGGGCTCTGCAGAACACGTTTTTTCGCATCTTTTTTATAGATGAACGCGGTAATACGCTGGTTGCCGCCCTGGTTAGCATCGACCTGACGCACGATGAAGAAAGAGTAGGCCCCTTTCTCTTTCGCGGCTTTGGTAATGGCATCGTTCACTTCAGGCTGGCTGCGATAGAAGCCCTGAACGGTGACGGTGTCGTAAGGTTCCAGCTCAATCGCCTGATCTTTCGGCAGTTCAACAACACCGTTGATCACGCGGTTTTTTGGTGCGTCAGCTTTCGGCGCATTGTCTTTGAACAGCGCAATGGTCACGCGCTGGTTACCGCTGTTGCCGTAATCGGACTGGTCAACCACATAAAACGAGGCCGCTCCGTTTTTATCTGCGGCTTTTGATGCAGCGGCGACGGCGTCGCCAATAGAATTATAACGACCCACAATGACCGTATGGTCAAAAGGTTTTAACGCTGCCGCTTGCTCCGGCGTTAACTCTGTTGCGGCATTCGCAGACAGGGCGGTCGCGGAAAGAAGTGCGGACGCCAGGAGTGTGTTCTTAAGCTTCATAAAAATGATCCTTCGCCTTGCGCAAACCATGTACTGGTATTGTTGTTAATTTGAGACGGTCCCGATTATTGCATTTAAAACCCGTCGCTGTCTGCGCCATTTTTCACTGCCTGTGCTTACTGAATCACCGAATCCGATAACATTTAGTGATATGTTGAAAAAACACGCGTTTGACAAGTAAAACTGATAAAGCATATGACTTTTACAAGTTAATTTAATGTTAATAAGTTGTTCTCTTATGGCGCTATATCATGTTTTTACCGCTTCGCTTGCGCGTTTTATCGGTTCTGGCAGTGAATTTAAGGTAAATATCACTGTCAGTGACGCCGATCGCTTATTTTTCACAGATAAAGTAAGAAATAGTGTTTTCTGGCGGTAGATCGCGGGCGCTATTTTCAGTAGGTTATAGACAGTTTGTTACTGTTTTATTTTCCGGGGTTAATCATGTCTCGTCGCTCGCGCGATGGCGAAAATTGATACAAACCGCGGGCATTTATCGATAAACCATCATCAAAAACCGATGGAAGGGAAAACTATGCGTATTGGGGTACCAAAAGAACGGTTAGCCAATGAAACCCGCGTAGCGGCAACACCGAAAACGGTGGAGCAACTGCTTAAACTGGGTTTTACGGTCGCGGTTGAAAGCGGCGCGGGCAAACTGGCGAGTTTCGATGACGAGGCCTTTATCCAGGCCGGCGCGGAAGTGGTCGACGGTGCTGACGTCTGGCAGTCGCCGGTGATTCTGAAGGTCAACGCACCGGAAGAGAGTGAGATTGCGCTGCTCAATCCGGGAACGACCCTGGTGAGCTTCATCTGGCCTGCGCAAAACCCGGAGCTGATGGAGAAGCTGGCGGCCCGCGGCGTGACCGTGATGGCAATGGACTCCGTGCCGCGCATTTCGCGCGCGCAGTCGCTGGATGCCTTGAGCTCCATGGCAAACATTGCCGGCTACCGCGCCATTGTTGAAGCGGCCCACGAGTTTGGTCGCTTCTTTACCGGTCAAATCACCGCCGCGGGTAAAGTTCCTCCGGCGAAGGTGATGGTGATTGGCGCGGGCGTGGCGGGCCTTGCCGCAATCGGTGCGGCAAACAGCCTGGGCGCTATCGTACGCGCCTTTGACACCCGTCCTGAAGTAAAGGAACAGGTCCAGAGTATGGGCGCCGAATTCCTTGAGCTGGACTTCAAAGAAGAAGCAGGCAGCGGCGATGGTTACGCGAAGGTGATGTCCGAAGCCTTTATCAAAGCCGAAATGGAACTCTTCGCCGCCCAGGCGAAAGATGTCGACATTATTGTTACCACCGCGCTTATCCCGGGTAAACCGGCGCCGAAGCTGATTACCCGTGAGATGGTTGACTCCATGAAGCCGGGCAGCGTGATTGTCGACCTGGCCGCCCAAAACGGCGGTAACTGTGAATATACCGTTCCAAATCAGGTAACCACGACCGCTAACGGCGTGAAGGTGATCGGCTATACCGATCTGCCGGGCCGTTTGCCAACGCAGTCTTCTCAGCTCTACGGCACTAACCTGGTCAACCTGCTGAAGCTGCTTTGCAAAGAGAAAGACGGCAACGTCACCGTTGATTTCGACGATGTTGTTGTGCGCGGCGTCACGGTGGTCCGTGAAGGTGAAATTACCTGGCCTGCGCCGCCTATTCAGGTTTCTGCTCAGCCTCAGGCGGCAACGAAAGCGGCACCTGAGCCAAAAGAACCCGCCAAACCGGCTTCTCCGTGGCGCAAATACGCGATCATGGCGCTGGTGATTATTCTGTTCGGCTGGCTGGCTGACGTCGCACCAAAAGAGTTCCTTGGCCACTTTACCGTCTTCGCGCTCTCCTGCGTCGTGGGCTACTACGTGGTGTGGAACGTCTCCCATGCGCTGCATACGCCGCTGATGTCGGTAACCAACGCCATCTCGGGGATCATCGTGGTGGGGGCGTTACTGCAGATTGGTCACGGCGGCTGGATCAGCTTCCTGAGCTTTATCGCGGTGCTGATCGCCAGTATCAATATTTTCGGTGGTTTCACCGTGACTCAGCGCATGCTGAAAATGTTTCGTAAAGGCTAAGGGGTAGCATATGTCTGGAGGATTAGTGACAGCCGCATACATTGTTGCTGCAATCCTGTTTATTTTCAGTCTGGCGGGGCTTTCCAAACACGAAACGTCTCAGCAGGGTAATAACTTTGGTATCGCCGGGATGGCGATTGCGCTGATTGCCACCATCTTCGGGCCGGATACCGGCAACGTGGCGTGGATCCTGGTGGCGATGATCATCGGCGGCGCGATTGGTATTCGCCTGGCAAAACGCGTTGAAATGACCGAGATGCCGGAGCTGGTTGCCATTCTGCACAGCTTCGTGGGTCTGGCGGCGGTGCTGGTGGGCTTCAACAGCTACCTGTATCACGAACCGGGCCTGGAACCGATTCTGGTGAATATCCACCTGACGGAAGTGTTCCTCGGTATCTTCATCGGTGCGGTGACCTTCACCGGTTCCATTGTCGCGTTCGGCAAGCTGCGCGGGAAGATCTCCTCTAAACCGCTGATGCTGCCAAACCGTCATAAGCTGAACCTCGCGGCGCTGGTGGTGTCGTTTGTTCTGCTGGTGGTCTTCGTGCGTACCGAAAGCGTGGGCCTGCAGGTACTGGCGTTGCTGGTGATGACCATCATCGCGCTGGCGTTTGGCTGGCACCTGGTGGCGTCCATCGGCGGTGCGGATATGCCGGTGGTTGTCTCGATGCTGAACTCCTACTCCGGTTGGGCGGCAGCGGCGGCAGGCTTTATGCTGAGCAACGACCTGCTGATCGTCACCGGTGCGCTGGTGGGTTCTTCCGGTGCGATCCTGTCTTACATCATGTGTAAGGCAATGAACCGCTCGTTCATCAGCGTTATCGCCGGTGGTTTCGGGACCGATGGGTCTTCTTCCAGTGCGGATGAAGAAGTGGGTGAGCACCGTGAAATTTCTGCGGAAGATACCGCAGACATGCTGAAAAATTCGCACTCCGTGATCATCACTCCGGGCTACGGCATGGCGGTGGCGCAGGCGCAGTATCCGGTTGCGGAAATCACCGAGAAGCTGCGCGCGCGGGGCATCAAGGTTCGCTTTGGTATTCACCCGGTGGCAGGGCGTCTGCCTGGCCACATGAACGTGCTGCTGGCGGAAGCGAAAGTGCCTTACGACATCGTGCTGGAAATGGATGAGATCAACGATGATTTCTCTGATACCGACACCGTGCTGGTTATTGGTGCTAACGATACCGTTAACCCGGCGGCGCAGGACGACCCGGGTAGCCCAATCGCCGGTATGCCTGTTCTGGAAGTGTGGAAAGCGCAGAACGTGATCGTCTTCAAACGCTCCATGAATACCGGCTATGCCGGGGTTCAGAACCCGCTGTTCTTCAAAGAGAACACCCACATGCTGTTTGGCGATGCGAAAGCCAGCGTGGATGCAATTCTGAAAGCGCTGTAAGGTGCATTAAAATGAAAAAGCTGCCAGGTTTTGAAGTGAAATTCCCTTTATTGGATCCCTTCACTATCTGGCGGCTCACATTCTAACCTCAAAGCTGGAGGGTACATACCAATTAATATTGGATGCCTTATATCAATAAGTCGCCTACTGCAGAAGTAGTGACGCTCCACTTTATGGACTGCTATTGCCATTCCTTATATAAAACAATTTGTTTTCCGCGCTTCATCCTGGTTCCGGTACAATACTGTTAAAGCGCTAAGTTACCTCCCAGAATGATAGAGTTTTTGTCAATATCATCATCGGATTTGCTAAAATCCACCATAATCCAGGATTTGCAACCAACCGATGCGCTTCTTTTAAAGGCGTGCCGGCTACCTGCATGTTTCTTACGTTATGATACAGGTGTCCTTAATAGCTAAGCAATTGTGGCAGGGACTGCTATTGTGACTATGCTAAGATAACCAGTGTTGTTATAACTTCTTATTTTTCGCAGTTACTTGATTACAAATCAGTTCATCACTCATGAACAGGTTTGATCGTCTTATCTTTGAAATCGGCAAGGATTTTTCGAAATATGAGAGCATTTGCAAGCAGAAGCTTAGCATAAAGAAAGGGATCATTTCAGCGTATTTCATTAGTCATGATGTTCATCATTAATTTTATGGCTGATTATTTTCGCATTTAAGAATAAATTATTTATCCTGTGTGGCTGACGGGCGTTATTAAAATCTCACCTGGTTTATTGATACACTTTAATTCCCCTATCGTCATGTAGTTACAGCGTTCTTTCCGGGGCGCTGACAATATGTGGACAACTACGCTTCTGAAGATAATGTAGCGGTCGCCGATGTAGCGCATGATGGATGTTTGTTGAGATACGCGTAAGCAATGCCGATATTAACTGACGGTAATATACACAAGAACGAGTGTAAGAGCTTTGTATGAAATATTTATCTTATTGATTTTAATGAGGGCTTTTCTTATGGCAGCCCCTGCTGAGGAGAGAGTTATCAGTCTTGAGTCACTCAGCCCCAAACGGCTAAAACCGAAAATAAAGGAAGACTTAACAGCATAAAAACCAGTCCATCTTTGGACTTTTAAAATATTGATGACATATTTTACCTCGGATAGAATTCCTCAACCCAAGAAAGGGGTGTTTAATGTTATAAGGTGAATAATTCCATCGTTTCTTATGGTGGGGTTATTTTCATGTATATGAAAAGGATGAACTATATAATGAAAGCAAAGTTAACGGCTATGGCAATTATGTCTGCTTTTAGTCTGGCGGCAATTTCCGCTCACGCTGATGATGGGAAAATTAATTTTATCGGAAAAATTACTGATGACGCTTGTACCGTCACCAATAAAGTATCTAACCCACTGTCAGTGACTCTGGGAACCGTATCCACTAAAGCCTTTGATGAGAGTGATACTGCTGCTCCGACTGATTTTAAAATCGAACTGACCAGTTGTCCTGAAAGCGTCAAAACAGCTGCAGTAAAATTTGACGGCACTGCTGCTAATAATGACAGTACTGCGCTGCAGTTGACTCAGGAAACTGGTGTCGCTACTGGCGTTGGCATTCAGATCACCGATGCGAAGAATAAAGTAGTACCGCTGCATACGGCTTCTTCTTCTTATGACCTGCAAAGTGGTACTAACAACCTTCTCTTCACCGCGCGTTATCTGAAGGTTGGTTCGGCAGTGACCTCCGGACCAGCGAACGGTACTACCAACTTCACTATTGTCTACAACTAAGTTCTTCCTGCCTTTCACGAATTTCGTGATGGGTTGGGGTAATACAGGCCGGTTCTACCGGCCTGATTTTTCCCGGAGTTAACCCGCAAATGAAAACTTGGATCAAAACCCTTTCCCTTCCACTGCTCCTTTCTTGCAGTCTTGCCCAGGCAGTCGAGGCGGGTGGCGTTACTATCGGCGGCACGCGACTCATTTATGAGGGCGGTAAGAAGGAGGCTTCACTGAACGTCACTAACTCGGATGTCAGCCCCTATCTCATACAGTCCTGGGCCGAAACCCAAAATGGTGGCGCTGACAAAGCCCCTTTTATCGTGACGCCGCCACTATTCCGGCTTGAGGCTAACCAGCAAAACACGCTTCGCATCGTTCGCACAGGTGGCAATTTGCCCGAAGACCGCGAGTCGCTTTTTTGGCTGAACGTTAAGTCTATTCCCGCCGGAGTAAAAAAAGAGAGCGGCAACACGCTGCAAATAGCTGTAAAAAGCCGCATTAAGCTGATTTATCGTCCGCAATCTTTGCTTAAAGGGTCGCCGGAAAATGAGAACGGCAAGCTCAGCTGGACGCTAAATGGCAATCGTCTGACAGTGAACAATGCGTCTGCCTACTACATGAATTTCCAGCAAGTAAAAGTTGGCGGGCATGAAATAAAAGAAGCCACTTATGTTGCTCCTATGAGCAGCGCTAGCTTCCCCGTTCCTGCAGGGGCAGCAGGTAATATTACCTGGAAGCTGATTACCGATTACGGTGGTACGGGCCCGGAACATGGCCAGGGTCATTAAGGAAGTGCATTTTACAGGAAGTCGGGCAGCGCTAGCTTCCCGTAGTAACGGAGCCATAAATGAATAATGAAAACAGTCGCCGTATGCGTTTAAGACCGGTCGCATATTTTATTGCCACTCAACTCGCGATGATTGGAATTGTTACGACTACTGCTCACGCGAGGGACTACTTTAACCCAGAATTGCTTGAACTGGGCTCGCCGGGCCAGAAAGCGGTTGATCTGTCGGCCTTTGAAAATAAAGGCGGACAGCTTCCAGGCACCTACCGCGTGGATATTTATCTGAATAACAACCAGATGGAAACCCGCAACGTTGAGTTTCGTCTGGTTAAAAGCGCTGACGGCCAGGAAACGTTGCAACCGTGCCTCGCTGTTAACGATCTGGAAAAATGGGGCGTGCTGGTCAAAAAATTCCCGTTGCTTGGCAAAGCAGGAAGTGATTGCGCCAATATCTCCGCAGTGCCCCAGGCCAACACCGAATTTCGCTTTGACAAACAGCAATTACTGCTGACATTCCCGCAATCGGCGGTCACCAACTCCGCTCGCGGCTGGGTGGACCCAAAACAGTGGGATGAAGGCATCAACGCGCTGTTACTCAATTACAGCGTCAGCGGCTCCAATAATTATGCCAAGAGCGGTCAGGGCTATGACGGCAATAATCAGTATGTCAACCTCCGCCCGGGGCTAAACATAGGTCCATGGCGTCTACGCAATTATACCACCTGGAATCGTAGCTCGACCGGAGGCTCGGGAGGAGAGACTGAAAGCCACTGGGATACGGTTTATACCTATCTGCAGCGTGACATCGTTCCTTTAAAGGCCCAGCTTACAGCGGGGGACAGCAGTACTGGGGCTGATGTTTTTGATAGCATTTCGTACCGTGGGGTAGAGTTGGCTTCTGATGACGAGATGTTACCGGACAGTTTACGTGGCTACGCGCCAGTCGTTCGGGGCATTGCCCGAACCAACGCGCAGGTCACCATTCGGCAGAACGGTTATATCATTTATCAGACCTCTGTTTCACCGGGGGCGTTTGAAATAAACGACATGTACCCTACTGGTGGGTCCGGCGATCTGAACGTGACGATCAAAGAATCCGATGGTAGCGAACAGCAAATGGTGGTGCCGTTCGCATCACTGCCAGTCCTGCAGCGTGAAGGGCGGTTTAAATTTAGCCTAATGAGCGGGGTTTATCGCTCTTATGACAACAGTGTGGATGAAACTCCTCTGAGTGAAGGCACGGCCATATACGGTCTTCCTGATGGTTTTACTGCCTATGGCGGCGGCCAGTTTGCCAGTCCTTACCAGTCCTTGGCGCTGGGGTTGGGTAAAAACATGGGGGAAATCGGCGCGCTCTCCGTTGATGTGACACAGGCCTGGTCCACGATGAAGGATCAACCTAAAGAAAGCGGCCAGTCCTGGCGCGTGCGTTACAGCAAAAATATTGTTGAAACTGGCACTAACTTCACCATCGCCGGCTACCGCTACGCAACAGATGGCTACTGGGGCATGCAGGATGTACTGGATACCTACACCAGCGGCAACAGCTATCCGCTGATTGAGCGTCGCCGCAACCGCGCGGAGCTAAGCGTGTCACAGGATTTATGGGATGGCGCAGGCAACCTGGGTTTGACGGCGGTACGCGAGGATTACTGGAATACCGACCGTCGCATGGAATCGTATGGTGTTAGCTATAACAACTCCTTGCACAGCATTAGCTATAACCTGAGCTACACCTACAACCGTAACTCTACGGCGAATTACGGATCAGAGGATGGTGGACGTATTTATGATAATGACCAGTTATTCTCCATGAGTATTAGCGTGCCGATGAGCCTGCTGTTTGGTCAATCTCGTAATGAGTACGTTAACTATATGGTCAACACCAGCAAAAAGGGCAACACCAACCACAGCGTCAGCGTGGGTGGCACGACGCTTGAGCAAAATAACCTGAGCTGGAGCGTGCAGGAAGGTTACGGCACCAAAGGCCAGGGCAACAGCGGCAGCGCCAACGCTGACTGGCGCTCAACCTATGGTGAGCTGACTGCGGGTTATGGCTACGACCAGTATAGCGAACGTATGAACTACGGCGTGCAGGGCGGCGTTCTGGTCCATGAAAATGGCATTACATTGGGTCAGCCTATGAGCGAAACCACGGCGCTGGTGGCGGCGCCGGGAGCGGAGGGGGTAAATATCTCCTCGCAAACGGGTGTACGCACGGATTCCCGCGGTTACGCGTTAGTACCTTACGTCAGTCCATACCGTAAAAATGACATTACATTGGATACCCAGTCCTTTGATGATGATACCGAAGTGGCTATCACCAACCAGACAGTGATCCCGACCCGTGGTGCAGTAGTACGTGCAAATTATAAAGCCAGCATCGGTTATCGAGCATTAATGAGTTTAACGCTCGCCAACGGTGAAAATGTGCCGTTTGGGGCAGTAGTCACAGTAAAAGATCATGAAATGTCATCAGGTTTTATTGTAGGGGATAACGGACAGGTTTATTTGACAGGTCTTGAAGCAAGTGGGAAGTTGTTGGTGAGTTGGGGTGAAGGAGTAAATGAACACTGCTCTGTATCATTTACATTACCATCATCGGTTCAGGGTGTGGTTAACACTTCCACTCTTTGTCGTTAAAACTATTTTAGTGTTGCAGGTTCAAAAATGAATTTCATTTTATATAAAGATAAGACATCATATTTTATGGGTTTTGGTATATTAAAAATGATCTGTTTTTCTTTGTTTTTATTTCTTATAAGCTTCAGCAGTTTTTCATTTGCTGCTACTCCTAAATGTACTGGCGCAGAACCTTATTCACCTGTAAAAGTTACTCTTCCTTCACAGATAACGATCACACCTGAATTAGAGATAGGGGAGGTTATAGGAACAGCAACATCTTCTTTCCCTTATGGTGTTACTACCACTCACTGCTCCATACTGGGTTCTAAAGGTACAGTGCCAATTAATGGAACAGGTACACCTAATGGGATTGTGTACCCAACAACTATCCCAGGAATCGGATATCGGGCTAAAATGACGACTCCCTGGAGCGTAACAGGTATTTATAACGAGTATTGGCCAGTTGTCGGTAGCTACTCTGGTGCTCCTTGGACATATGATGGTTCGTATGCTGGGGGGACCTTTTCAATTGACTTAATAAAAACAGGCACAATCCCTGGTAACATCACATGGATTCCGGGGGATTTGGGAACCTTACAGGTAGAAACTGGAGGTGTAACATATAACTTTATAAAATTTTATAGTAATGACCCCATTCCAATTAAACCCCTTAATCCCGCATGCAAAGTTACCAATGCAGTTATTCCTGTTGAACTCGAACCGGTGAGCGCTACGTCGTTAAAAACAACAGGTTCAACGGCTGGCGAAAAATCTATTATTATTCCTTTGAGATGCAGTATACCTGTCAGGATAAGCTTGGCGTTTGATGGTAATTTTGCTGATTCGGAAAACTCAGTTTTAATTAATACCGGGCCTGACTCAAACAAAAATAATGTAGGGATCCAGGTTTTAGATAGCGCTGACAACCCATTGCCAGCCACTGCAAATATAGGTGCTGTTAATGGTGGGGTTAATTACGAACTTAAAGCACGTTACTATGCGTTAACAGACGGTGTTCCTGCAGGAAGCGTTAGTAGTACAATTTATGCAACGATTTTGTACAACTAATATTCCTGATGTGTGTAATTAAATCATATTTATTTTAATAGAGAGACAAAATGACAGCTTTAAAAAATGTTTAGCGACAACCATGTTATTCGCTGGCTTTTTATCAGGAAGTACACATGCCGCCGATGTCACTATTAACATTACAGGTAAAGTAATAGCCGCCGCGTGCACAACCGGCGTTGGTTCAACCTATAATATCGATCTTGGTCAGGAAATCTCTGCAGCTACGCTTAATTCAGCTGGTTCAGCCTCCACTTATGTTACTCAGGACATCGTATTAAGCGATTGTCCAGCGGGTACGACATCAGTGACAGCGACATTTGATGGCACCAAAGATAGCGGCAACGATACCATGTACGCTAACACGACAGGAGCCGGTTACGCGACTAACGTCGCCGTAGAGCTGCAGAACAAAACGGCGGGTACAGATGTCGGTAAAGGCGCCACGATGACCGTAGATGTTGACGCTAGCAAAAAAGCGACCTTTCCGCTTCAGGCGCGCGCCTTTAGCAAAAGTGGTGGGACTACTCCCGGAAATATCAGCACTACAGTGCTGATGAATTTCACCTACAACTGATAAGGCAAGGATAAAAGGCAGGGGAGCCATTATGCAAAAACACTCTATTCGTCAGGCCTTATTATTTGTTATAGCCGTTTTGTCGGCAGAAAGTGCTATGGCGGCTAACGTGAATATCACCGGCAAAGTTATCGCAGCGGCTTGTTCTGTCAGCACTAGCCTGACCAACGGTCAGCAGGTCGACCTGGGTACATTAGGCAGAACGAAGTTTCAGTTCGCTAACGATGCAGGTGAGTGGCAGAGCTTCTCGCTGCAGCTGAATAACTGTCCAGAAGGAACGAAACGTAGCACGGTGACTTTCACTGGTACGCCAGATGACCACGACGCAACGCTCTTTGCCAATACGGAGCCTGAGACCAGTGCTGCCAAAAATATTGCTATTGAAATGGCGAAAGACGCCGATCGCAGTGTTGTGTTGTCTAACAACAGCACTATGACGGTAGATGTTGATACCACTAGCAAAAGCGCCACGTTTCCGCTTGCGGCACGGATGTACACGTCCGTGGGGGGGGGACAGCCTGGCAACGTGACCAGCACTGTGTTGGTGAACTTCACCTATCAATAAAAGAGCAGAAGATCATTCTGTATGCTTTTTTGTGTGGTATGAAAGCGCATTGCCAACAGTGATATTGTTTGCGCGTCGTATACAGTTAAACGGCAGAGTAAATACTGCCGTTTTTTTTCGTTAATCGTCTTCCGGATCGTCCAGCTCAACCGGCGTCTGGTACTCATCCGGCTTAATGACCAGCAGGTCGCAGCGCAGATGGTCGATCACCTGTTCGGCGGTATTGCCGAGGAACGCGGCAGAAATACCGGTTCGGCCAATGGTACCCAGCACCACAATCCCCGCTTGCAGGTGTTCCGCCAGGTCCGGGATGACCTCTTCAGGCAGCCCTTTTTCCACGTGGGTCATTTTCTCATCGATGCTGAATTTCTGGCGCAACGCCTTCATGGCCAGCAGATGCTGACCGCGTATGGCGTCGTTGTACACGCTCGGGTCAAATTCAGGTAGCTCAATGGCAATGTTAATCGGGGTGGCCGGATAGGCGCCAACCAGATGTACTTCGGTATGATTCACCTGGTCGGCAAGCTGGATGGTTTCCTTCACCAGCTTCTCGTTCAGGGAGTTGTGGTAATCCTCTTCGCTCGCGAGGTTTACCGCCACAACGGCTTTCCCGCCTTCAGGCCACGGCTGGTCTTTCACCATCCAGACCGGGCAAGGGCATTTGCGCAGCAGGTGCCAGTCGGTCGGGGTGAAGATCACGGATTCCAGCTTGTCGTGCTGGTGCGCCATCTTCAGCAGCAGGTCGTGCCCGCCGGCGACAATTTCCTGGATGATGGCTTCGAAAGGTCGGTTATGCCAGACCACTTTAATATCAATGGGCACGCCCGCTTCCAGATAATACTTCGCCTGTTCACGGATCCACGCGGTACGCTGGCTGATGACGCCCTGACGCATAGCGGTGCGCTCGTCAGGCGACAGAAGGGTGGTCATCTCATACGAGAAGTCATAGATCGGCAAAAACGCTTTGATTTTGCCACCAATCCGTTGATGTAAATACACAGCACGTCGTAATGCCGGCTGATCGTCCTGATTCGGATCGATAGCTACCAGCATGTTTTGATACTTGGCCATACAGGTCTCCTTACTACTGTCACCACAGTCTGTAATTAAAAGAGTAACCTATATATCCTGAATGAAACAGAGGGGAGGTTTTGCCAGATCAATATTTCATGAAAATTTATCAGAGGAAAAGTACCGTCGTCGTCACCGCGATAAACGCAATAAACAGCAGCACCATCACCGCTATCGCAAAGGTCGTGGAGTCCTGAACGTAGGTTTTTTCCTCCCCCTTCATTGGGCCGACAAGCATGATCCAGATGAAGATAAAGGTCACAGAGGCAATCACGACTGAAACGAAAAACAAACTTTCTCTCAATTCATAACCTCAACGAGAACCTTTTGGGCGCTGTGTGGGGACGTGCTACGGTGAAAATATCTTGAAACGGAAGTGATTTTACCAGACCAATAAATCACAAGAATTTATCAGTCTGGTCATCAACATGCGGAGAGTTACGCCACGTTGCGGGCGTGTCCGGCAAGAACGGCAAGCGCTTCACCGTTTTCGATAGTGATGTATTTACCTTTAACGGCCAGCATCCCGCTTTTCTGGAAACGGCCCAGCAGACGGCTGATGGTTTCCACGGTCAGGCCCAGGTAGTTACCGATATCGCCACGCGTCATCGTCAGACGGAATTCACGCGGCGAGAAGCCACGCTCGGCGAAGCGGCGGGAGAGGTTGTAGATAAACGCGGCCAGGCGCTCTTCTGCGTTCTTTTTAGAAAGCAGCAGAATCATGTCCTGATCGCCTTTGATCTCACCGCTCATCAGACGCATCATCTGCTGACGCAGGTTAGGCATCTTACCGGACAGATCGTCCAGAGTTTCAAACGGGATTTCGCAAACCATTGAGGTCTCGAGTGCCTGAGCAAAGCTCGGGTGATGGCCCGTGCCGATGGCATCAAAGCCCACCAGGTCGCCCGCCAGATGGAAGCCGGTGATCTGCTCATCACCCTGTTCTGTGATGGTGTAGCTCTTGATGGTGCCAGAACGGATAGCATAGAGCGATTTCAGTTCGTCTCCCGCTTTAAACAGCGTCTGCCCTTTCTGAATAGGCTTTTTGCGCTCGATGATATTATCAAGCTGATCGAGTTCATGCTCATTCAGGGTAAACGGGATACAGAGCTGGCTGATGCTGCAATCCTGGCAATGGATAGCACAACCGCCAGACTGAATGCGTCGTATAATTCGCTTTTCCGGGATCATAGGTTTGCTCAAGCCTTAATTGATATTGGTCAATTTTAACATCTTTTTGGTAAGTACGTAAGCCTGACAAACCCTCAATAAGGACAAGAGACGGCAACGTGTCGCCATCTTCTTGAAATTCCACAGCTTGATTATGGATTTTTAGCCTAACCGGAAGAAAATTAAGCACAAAAAGCCTGGGATCTAGAGCAACAGATACCCTTCATGACGCAGCAGCCACTCTTTTCGCTGCACGCCGCCGGCATAGCCTGTCATGGTACCGTTGCGGCCAATGACGCGATGACAGGGCACCACGATGCTGACCGGGTTAGAGCCGTTAGCGGCACCCACCGCGCGTGCGGCGCCTGCGCGGCCTAGCTGTTCCGCGAGCTGGCCGTAATGCATGACCTGCCCGCAGGGAATGGACCGCAGCGCCTGCCACACTTCGCGCTGAAAAGGCGTGCCTGCCGTGGCGGTCGGCAGAGTATCGATGATGCTGAGATCGCCTTCGAAGTAGGCCGCAAGCTTGTCGCTCAGCCCGCCCGGGTTGGTGGCGCGGATACGTTCATACCCCTGTGAGCGGTAGTGAACATGGAGCAGTTCTTCCATGCGGTCGCTGTGCTCTTCCCATTCGACGGCGCGCAGGCAGAACTGCTCGTCCGCGATCACCCACAGCGGCCCGAGCGGCGTCGCAATCTTATCTTCGAGTAATCTCAGCATCCTCATTCCTTTAGTTCAGCCTCGGGTAAATCCCCGGCCCAATCGGCAGGCCGACAAGATACCATGCCACCAGCATCACCAGCCATACCCCTAAAAAGATAAGCGGGTAGGGTAAAACCAGCGAATAGTAGGTACCCAGTTTGGCCTCGGGTTTATAGCGCTGCAGGAAGCCTAAAAACAGCGGAACAAACGGCGAAACCGGCGCCAGCGGTATCACCGAGGAGTCCGCGATGCGGAACAGGATCTGGGCAAACGCAGGATGAAACCCCAGCATCATAAACATCGGTACGAAGATCGGGGCCAGAATCGACCAGATGGCGGAGCCGCTGGCGATAAACATGCACAGCAGGGATGACAGCAGCGCCAGGCCGACAAACGCCGGTACGCCGCTTAGCCCGGCCGCCTCCAGCGCGTCGGTCAGGCCCACGGCCATAAACCTGCCCATGTTGCTCCAGTTAAACATCGCCACAAACTGCGCCAGCGGGAACACCATCACGATAAAGCCCGCCATCTCTTTCATCGGCTCGATCATCAGCTACGGCAGATCGCCCTGGCGGCGGATCTTGCCGGTCGCGATACCGTAGGCGAGCGAAACGACAAAGAAAAAGAGGATAATCAGCGGCACGATGCCCTGAATAAACGGCGACGGCAGGACGGTATGTTTAACCGGATCGCGCAATATTCCGTTTTCCGGCACCACCATCAGCGCCACCAGCGCGATAAAGGCCAGCGAGACCACGCCCGCCACGCGCAGGCCGAAGCGCTGCTCATTGCTCAGGGTTTCCAGCTTTTCATCGCTACGGCCTTCCCATTTACCCAGCCGCGGCTCGATGATTTTATCGGTAATCAGCCCGCCAACAATCGTCAGGACAATCACCGAGCTGGCCATAAAGTACCAGTTGTCGATCACGCTGACGTGCATTGCCGCATCAATGGTCTTTGCCGCCTCCGTGCTGATGCCGGACAGCAGTACGTCGGTGGTGACGATCAGCAGGTTAGCGGTAAATCCGCAGCCCACGCCCGCAATCGCCGACAGCAGGCCCGCCACGGGATGACGCCCGACGGCGAGGAAAATCAGCGCCCCCATCGGCGGCATGATCACCAGCGCGGCGTCGGAAGAGATATGGCTGAAGAAGGCGATAAACAGCACCATATAGCTGGCGTAACGCGCGCTGACGTGGGAAGCCATCTTCACCATTAATGCAGGCAGCAAGCCCACGCGTTCAGCCAGTCCGGCGCCCAGCACCAGTGCCAGAATGGCGCCGAGCGGGGCGAAGCCGCTGAAGTTTTTAATCACGTTGGGTAAAAACCAGTGCAGCCCGTCAACGCTGAGCAGGTTTTTTACCGCCACCAGGCTGCCGTCAGCCGGGCTGCGCACGCTCACGTCAAAGGCGGAGAGCACGGCGGTGGCGACCATTAAAATCACAATCAGATAGATAAACAGCAGGAAAGGGTGCGGCACTTTATTGCCGATCCTTTCAACCCAGCCATAGAGCTTACCGGATGGGGAATGCGAAGGTATGGAAGACATACTCATGGGCGTTCCTCGGGAGTGTTGTTGTGTTGTGTTTTTTTATTTTAAAGGTGACGGTGTCACGCCCTGTGGGATCGGACACACGTACGGTTTTTCTTGTAATTGTTGTTCGAACTCTTCACGGCATTTTTTCAGCAGCGCCGCGTCCTGCAGCAGGTTAAGCGCGGTTGCGCCCATCACTTTTCCGGCCAGCAGCATGCCTTTGTGGGCAATGGAGGTACGTCCCTGCGCCACCAGTTGCCAGGTGTGCAGCGGCGTGCCGACGGTAAAGCAGGGGCTGAAGCACTGGGCGACCGGCATTTTCCAGCTTACGTCGCCCACGTCGGTTGAACCCGCCAGCACGTTGTCGGTGATGGCGTAAGGCGCGACTTCATCCACCAGCAGCGTCTCATGATGACGACGGGCAAAGGCTTTACCCGCATCACCGCCCGTCGCGGCAATATTTTTCAGGCTGTTTTGCAGATCGTTGGGCGTCAGGGTGGCGCGGATCTCGCGGGCGAAGGCGCGTTCCTCGGCGGTCCATTCTGGCGTGCCGTAGTGCTGCAACGCGCGATACATCGCCGCTTCAAGCGTGCGGTTCGGCAGATAGCTGGAGCAGGCTTTATCAAAGCGGCACTCGACGGTGGTTTCGGTCATCATCGCCGCGCCCTGGGCAATTTTCTCGATGCGTTCGTAGATCTGCTGCGCATCGGCCATCTCCGGGGCGCGGATCAGGTACAGCACTTCCGCCTGCGCCTGCACCACGTTGGGTGAAATCCCGCCGGTATCGGTGATGGCGTAATGGACGCGCGCTTTCTCGATGATGTGTTCGTTGAGGAAGTTGGTGCCGGTGGTCATCAGCGTCACGGCGTCGAGCGCGCTGCGTCCCAGATGGGGGGAGTTGGCCGCGTGTGCCGCCACGCCGTGAAAACGCCAGGCGGCCTGAATATTCGCCAGCGTGCTGACGTTAAACATCCCGGCGAAGGCTTCCGGGTGCCAGGTGACGGCGGCATCAACGTCATCAAACAGACCTTCGCGCACCATAAAGGTTTTCCCGGAGCCACCTTCCTCGCCGGGACAGCCATAAAAACGCACCGTTCCGCTGCCGGCGTGCTGCTCCAGCCAGCTTTTCACCGCCACCGCGCCCGCAAGCGCCGCGGTGCCTAAGAGGTTATGTCCGCAGCCGTGGCCGTTGGCTCCCGGCGTGGCGGATTGCGCCGTTGCGCAGTGCGCCTGCTGGCTTAGCCCGGCCAGCGCGTCGTATTCGCCCAGCAGGGCGATGACCGGTTTCCCGCTGCCGAAGCTGGCGATAAAGGCATTTGGAATACCGCCGGCCTCGCGCGTCAGCGTGAAGCCCTCGGCCTCCAGCTCGCTGGCGAGCCGTTCGGCGGACCAGAACTCTTCAAAGCGGGTTTCAGGACGATCCCAGATCGCGTTGGCAATATCGGTTAACGTCCGACATCGCGTGTCGATCGCATCGGCAATAAAAGCGTAGTTCTCCTGCATTACACACCTCGCGTCCACGGGAAATTGAGCGCAGTTCGCGCCAGCGTTTCAATGGCAATGGCCATGACCTGCTCATCGAAGTCGAATTTTTCGTTGTGATGTCCGGCGCTCAAATCCGTGCCGAACACCATATAGGACGCCATGCCGCCGTTCTCCTGCACGCGGGCCATCATCAGCGTGGCGTCTTCGGAACCCGCTGGCGCCTTCACCTTATCGATGGCGTGAATAATCCCGGAAACCCGGCTCGCCTGTTCGCGCAGATAATCAACCCACGCCGGTGTCGGCGCGCTGGAGGTTGCGGCGCCCATCAGGCGCATCTCGGCGCTCACGCCGTAGAGCGCCGCTGCGCCGGTAATAACCGCCTGCGCGCGTTCAAAGACATACTGATTAATCGCTTCGCTTTCGCCGCGCGTTTCAACCTTTATCAGGGCATTCGCGGGCACCACGTTGCGTCCGCTGCCCGCCTGCATCACCCCGACGTTCACCCGGGAGGCGCCGTCGCTGTGCGGGGCGATGCTGTGCAGGGCGAGGGCGGCCTGCGCGGCGGCGAGCAGGGCGTTACGTCCGTCCTCCGGTTTACCGCCCGCGTGTGCGGCAACGCCGGTAAAGTTCACGTCGAACTTGGTGGTGGCCATAAAGTTATCGCTGCCGCAAATCACCGTTCCGGCAGGGACGCCGGTACCAATATGGATGGCCGTAAAATAGTCCACGTCGTCCAGCGCCCCGGCGGCAACCATGGCGCGCGCGCCGCGGGTACCTTCTTCGGCAGGCTGGAAGATCAGCTTGATGGTGCCGTTGAGCTGCGCGTCATTCTGCTTAAGCACCTGCGCCAGCCCCAGACCAATAGCGGTGTGGCCGTCGTGCGCGCAGGCGTGCATCATGCCCGCGTTGCAGGAGGCAAACCCGTCGCGGAACGGGCGATGGCTTTCATCCAGCGCTTCGCTTAAATCAAGGGCATCCATGTCGACGCGAAACGCCAGGGTCGGTCCAGGGCGGCCGGTTTTGAGGGTCGCCACAATGCCGGTAAACCCGCCTTCAAACGGCGCCAGCCATTTATCTGGTGCGCCCTGCGCCCGCGCGCGGGCAAACTCTTGCGCCAGGGTAGCGGCATCGGGCAACCCCATCCGGCTTTCGGCATCGACGACGTCGCGGCCCATTGCCAGTTCGTAACCTAGCGAGTCGAGGATTTCCGCGACTTTCGCGGCCGTTCGAAACTCTACCCAGCCGGATTCCGCAAAATGGTGAAAATCGCGACGCCATGCGCTCAGCTGCGGGGATAATGTCTGGATGTACTGCGCCAGTGTGTCCATATCTGTTCCTGTCATCATTAAAATATGTGAACTGCTTCACGCTGTGATAGTTTTTACTTATCACTAACCGATTTTTCACAGTTTTAACCGTTCAGGAATTACCCTCGCACATCCCTTTCCATTAAAGTAGATGACAGTTTCTTTACTCTGATAAACAACGGTTATCGGTCGGGCTATGACATTCCAGATTAAATTTCATCAAATCCGGGCGTTTGTTGAGGTTGCGCGTCAGGGCAGCATTCGCGGTGCCAGCAGGACGCTGAATCTTTCCCAGCCGGCGCTGACCAAATCCATCAAAGAGCTGGAGGAGGGCATGGCGGCGCAGCTTTTCGTGCGCAGGAGTAAAGGCGTCGCGTTGACCGAATGCGGTGAGGGCTTTTACCAGCGCGCCAGGTTGATTCTGGAAGAGCTGCGCGCGGCGCAGGATGATATTCGTCAGCGGCAGGGGGAGCTGGCCGGGCAGATCAACATCGGGATGGGGGCCAGCGTTTCACGCACGCTGATGCCCGCCGTTATTACCCGCTTTCATGCGCAGCATCCGCAGGTCAAGGTGCGGATTATGGAAGGGCAGCTGGTGTCGATGATCAATGAATTACGCCAGGGCGAGCTGGACTTCACCATCAATACCTATTATCAGGGGCCTTACGACCAGGAATTTACGTTTGAAAAGCTCTTCGAAAAACCGTTTGCGGTATTTTGTCGGGAAGGTCACCCGGCAATGGGGGCAACGTCAATTAATGAACTTCTGCATTATAACTGGACAATGCCGACGCCTCGGGGAAGTTATTATAAGCAATTAGAGGAGGTATTTAGCGATCGTTCGCAAATACCGCGAATTGGTGTGGTTTGCGAAACATTTTCTTCCTGTATTAGCCTGGTCGCGCAAAGTGATTTTTTAAGCATATTGCCGCAGGAGCTAGGCTGTGACCCGCTGCTGGCACACCGTCTGGTCATGCTGCCGGTTGTCGAATCGCTTCCTAAAGCAACCTATTATTTAATTCAGCGCCGTGATTCACGTCAGACGCCCCTGGCTGAGTCATTAATTACGCAGTTCAGAAGGGAAGCCAGAAAAATAGTCGTCGCGTAACAGATATATAAAAAAAACAGGATCTGTCCGACATCAAACAGACCCTATAGTACACACAGCAGTGCGTCCTTTCGCCAATCCTGAGTATTATATCCATGAGGCAGGTATATTTAGGTATAACACCTTTCCCGAAAAATGAAAGGCGGGCGAGCAATTGATTTTACGGAATTTTAACATAAATCACGTATTTTACCTTTGCTGAAATTTTAGTTAAGTCTGATTTAAATCTATTTAATAATTGCTATATATATTCATCAGGTTAATATTATTGCCACGCATCGCCCTGTAACGGTGATTGAGGCCGGTCTCTGGCGCAGGTATAGTACAGTCCTCAGATGTAGCCGGAGGATGTCCATGAACCCTGACGACAAATCATTTTTTCTTGACGCCATGGAAGATGTCCAGCCCCTGAAGCGCTGCGCGGATATTCACTGGCAGCCCAGCCGCAATACGCGGACGCGCGAGGAAGTGGATAGCGAACAGCTGGATAACTTCCTGACGCTGGATTTTCTTGACGTGCTTCCCCTGGAAGAACCGCTGGCGTTCCAGCGCGAAGGGGTACAGCAGGGCGTTATCGATAAGCTGCGCTCGGGGAAATATGCCCGCCAGGCCAGCTTAAACCTCCTGCGCCAGCCCGCCGAACGCTGCCGTCAGATGCTCTATTCTTTTATTCGCCAGGCCGGACGCGACGGGTTACGCAATCTGATTATCATTCACGGGAAAGGGCGCGAGCAAAACTCGCATCCCAATGTGGTGCGCAGCTATCTTGCGCGCTGGTTAACCGAGTTTGAGGAAGTGCAGGCCTTCTGCGTGGCGCTGCCGCATCACGGCGGCAGCGGGGCATGTTATGTTTCACTGCGAAAATCGGATGAGGCAAAACAGGAAAACTGGGAGCGGCACGCCAAGCGCAGCCGCTAGCGGGCGATCTCCTCGCCCGCCGGTGACTCAGAACGTTTCCCAGTTGCTGTCGGTGGAGGCGGTTGTCGTTGCCGGACGCAGCAGCTGTGGCGTTTTCAGACTGGCCGGGCGCGGGGCGACCGCTTTTTCTTTGCCGTTCAGACGAAATGCCGCTACCGCCTGGCGCAGCTGTTCGGACTGATCTTCCAGTGCCGCAGCCGCCGTGGCGGACTCCTGCACCAGCGCGGCGTTTTGCTGCGTCACGCTGTCCATCTGCGAAACGGCCAGGCTCACCTGCTCAATACCGCGGCTCTGCTCGTCGGAGGCTGATGAAATCTCACCCATGATATCGGTCACGCGGGTGACGGCGGCGACAATTTCCTTCATGGTGGTGCCAGCCTCGCTGACCTGCTCAGAACCGGTATTCACCCGGCTGACGGAGTTCTCGATAAGCCCTTTGATCTCTTTCGCCGCCTGCGCGCTGCGGCTCGCCAGCGTACGGACTTCACCTGCAACAACCGCAAAACCACGGCCCTGTTCCCCGGCGCGTGCCGCTTCCACCGCGGCGTTTAGCGCCAGAATGTTGGTCTGGAACGCGATGCTGTCGATCACGCCGGTAATATGCGCAATTTGCTGCGAACTGTCGGCGATTTCGTTCATGGTGCGAACTACGTTATCCACGACGTGACCGCCGCGCGCGGCCGTCTCAGAGGCGTTTTTCGCCAGCAGCGTGGCCTGACGGGCGTTATCGGAGTTCTGTTTAACCGTCGCGGTCAGCTCTTCCATGCTGGCGGCGGTCTCTTCGAGCGAGGCGGCCTGCTGCTCGGTGCGGGCGGAAAGATCGTTGCTCCCCGCAGCAATTTCGCCTGCGCCGGTGTAGATGGAATCCGTACTTCCCCGTACGGCGCTGACGGTGGTCACCAGCGACTGCTGCATCTCATGCAGGCCGGCGGCCAGCTGGCCCATCTCATTGCGACCGGAGATAGCGATCTCCTGCGTCAGGTCGCCCCCTGCAATGGCGCGAATATGGTTCATAATGGAGTGGAGAGGTTTTAACAGCAGATGTTGTAAACCCTGCCAGATGACCACCAGAACCGCGATAACGGCCAGCAGAATAGCCGCCAGCGTCCACTGCATCTGCGTGAAGCTGCTCTGGTTCTCTTCGGTTGCGGCCTTCAGCAGGGTGTTGTTTTCGGCGCGCCAGCGGTTATAGACCGCTTCCATCTCGTCCTGCGCCTGCTGCGCGTCCAGATCGCCATAGGCCTGGTAGTTGTCGGCACGCAGATACTCAATCGATAAGCGCATCACTTCGTGCATCTGGTTCCAGGACTTCTGCATCTCGTCGGTTAATGCCGCCTCCTGGCCGTTAACCTGCGGCAGCTTCTGCCACTCTTTGTTATAGGCTTCGGCTTTTGCCAGCGAGTCGGCTGCGGTGCCAAGCAGTTTATTGATCGCCGCAAGGGAAGCCGGGTCGCGCTGGTTTTTCAGGTAGCGGATCGCCACGCGGGTGACGGTGACGCGCGTTTTCACCAGCGTGTTCACGCTGTCGCTCAGGCTTTCCTGCTGGGCATTGAGCACGCCGGAATTCTGGAAGTTATGGCGATCGTTGCTGACGGCAGAGTAGAACAACCCTCCCGTGACAACTTGCAGCAGACAGAATATGGTGAGGGCAAAGATAATACCGGTAATCACGTGCAAATTTTTCAGCATAGCGGTCGTCCGTTAGAAAGGATGCAGAGGTACACCAATACTATCGTCGTATAGAATTTAAACTTTAATTTAACTCGCGCTTAACTAAGGGCTCCGGTGAGGAACCTGTTGTAAATCCGGATCATTTTTATGAGGAAGGTTAACATGAGCAGCATTGATAAAAGCGGGACGTACGCGCTCGGGACGCGGACGGTAAAACGACTGGGCTACGGTGCGATGCAGCTCGCCGGGCCGGGCGTCTTTGGTCCACCGAAGGATAAGCAGGCCGCGCTGGACGTGCTGCGCGAAGCGGTGGCGGCGGGGGTGAACCACATTGATACCAGTGATTTTTATGGTCCTCATGTCACTAACCAGCTGATCTGCGAGGCGCTTCACCCATACCGGGACGATCTGACGCTCGTCACCAAGATTGGTGCCCGCCGCAACGACAAAGGTGCCTGGCTGCCGGCCTTTTCCGCGCAGGAACTGACTCAGGCGGTGCATGACAACCTGCGTAATCTGCAGCTGGACGTGCTGGACGTGGTGAATCTGCGGATCATGTTTAGCGCACACGGGCCGGCGGAAGGGTCGATTGCGGAACCGCTCTCCACCCTGGCCGAATTACAGCAGCAGGGTCTGGTGCGTCATATTGGCCTGAGCAACGTCACGGCCACTCAGGTTGCGGAAGCCCAGAAGATGGTCCCGGTGGTGTGCGTGCAGAACATGTACAACATTGTAAACCGGGGTGACGACGCGCTGGTGGATCTGCTGGCGCAGCAGGGGATCGCGTATGTGCCGTTCTTCCCATTGGGAGGCTTTACGCCACTGCAATCTTCCGGGCTGAAGACCGTCGCGGATTCACTTGGCGCCACGCCAATGCAGGTTGCGCTGGCATGGCTACTGCAACGTTCCCCGAATATTCTGCTGATCCCGGGCACCTCTTCCGTGGCGCATTTACGGCAAAACCTCGCGGCGGGGGAGCTGCGTTTGCCGCCTGAAGCACTGGAAACGCTGAATTCGCTGAGGGATTAAAGGTGACACGCGCAAAGCCTGAAGGATGCTTCCGGCTTTGCGCGCTTAGGCTCCTGTCTGACTTTTCTGCCTGTGCAGCGCCAACGCTTCCGCCACAATCTCCTGCTTGCTCTTACGCGTCTCAAAGGCGGTGGTTCTGATGTACTCCATCAGATCGGGATCGATGCGGGCGCTCAACATCCTGAGATCGGCCTCCTTTGCCAGACCGCGTGCAACACGCTTGTCTGGATAGTCACGGGCTGGCATTGAAAATATTCTCCAGTAAGTCTTATTAATTCGTTCGGTAAAATATGCTTTTATCTGACTTAAAAGTCAATATGTAGTGACTGCATAGTGATTCTATTTTTCTATAAGTCATTATGAAGTATTTTCCTTGATGACTTTTATATGACTTATATTGGCGCGTCTCTTAACGCATTCCGGGGAGAACCGTGGGGCGGGTTATCGGCGGGCAACGTTGCTAAATTAAAACCGCTCAAACTTCAACGCGTTTGGGTTCGCCTTTGGAAATGACCTTGATCCTTGTCCATAATCCGTAATACTGTATTTATATACAGTATCTGGCGAGAAAGGCATTATGGACACTCTCTTTTCTTATCACCCAAAACAAAACATTGAATTACCTTTGTTTTTAGAACGCGTGGCCTGTGGTTTTCCCAGCCCGGCGCAGGATTATGTGGAGGATCGTCTCGATCTTAACCGGCTGGCAGTCAGACACCCCAGTGCGACCTATTTTATCAAGGTGAGTGGAGACTCCATGATTGGGGCGGGGATTGGCGACGGCGATCTGCTGGTGGTCGATCGTTCGTTAAATGCCGAACACGGGGATATCGTCGTGGCGTCGGTCGCCGGTGAGTTTACGGTGAAAGAGCTACAGACCCGCCCGGTTCTGAGACTTCTGCCGCATAATGCCCGCTATCAGCCGATTACCTTTCAGTCCGAAGAGGAGCTGCTGATCTTCGGCGTCGTCACCCACACGCTCAAAACGCATAAACATGTTCGCGCTGGTTGATGTAAATAGCTTTTACGCCTCCTGCGAGAAGGTCTTCCGCCCCGATCTGGAGGGGAAACCCATCGTGGTGGTGTCCAATAACGACGGCTGCATTATTTCGCTGTCGCGGGAGGCAAAGCAGTTCGGCATAAAAATGGGTGAGCCGTATTTTAAATTCAAAGAAAAGCTATACCCATCAAAAGTTTACGTCTTTAGCTCGAACTATGCGCTGTATGCCGATCTCAGCAGTCGGGTAATGCAGACGTTGACCGATCTCGCCCCGGCAATCGAGATTTACTCCATCGATGAGGCGTTCGTGAACGTTTCAGGGGTCAGCCACTGCCTGTCGCTGGAAGCGTTCGGTCACCAGATGCGCACAGAGGTCTTAAAAAATACGGGCCTAACCGTTGGCGTCGGTATTGCCCCGACCAAAACCCTTGCAAAGCTGGCCAACTATGCGGCGAAACGATGGTCCGGCACTGGCGGCGTGGTCGATCTCTCAGGCCGCGAGCGGCAGCGTAAGCTGCTGGAAAAGGTTCCGGTAGAGGAGGTGTGGGGGGTAGGGCGGCGCATCACGAAAAAGCTCAACGCTATGGGGATCACCACGGCGCTGGAGCTGGCGGAAGCGTCGTCCTGGGTCATCCGCAAACATTTCAACGTGGTACTGGAACGTACGGCCCGCGAGCTGCGCGGTGAGCCCTGTCTTGATCTGGAGGAGTTCACCCCCACGAAGCAACAAATCATCTGTAGCCGTTCGTTTGGACACCGTATTACCCAATATGAAGAGATGCACCAGGCTATTTGCGCCTACGCGGAACGCGCTGCGGAAAAACTGCGCGGCGAGCGTCAATACTGTCGTTTTATCAGCGTATTTGTTCGCACCAGCCCGCATGCGGACAACGAAATTTATTACGGCAATCAGGCTTCTGTCACCCTGATGACTCCCACCAATGACTCGCGCGATATCATCCGCGCCGCCACGGAGGCGCTGGGGCGTATATGGCTCGACGGCTATCGCTATATGAAAGCCGGGGTCATGCTGGCGGACTTTTTCAGCAGCGGCGTCGCCCAGCTTAATTTGTTTGATGATAATCGCCTGCGCGCCAACAGCGCGGCGCTGATGGAGATGATGGACAGCGTAAATCATTCCGGTAAAGGGAAGATATGGTTCGCCGGGCAGGGTATTGAGAAATCCTGGGCGATGAAGCGTGAGATGCTGTCACCGGCCTATACGACGCGGTACGCCGATTTGCCGGTGGCGAAGTAGAGGATGGTTGCGTTATTTCTTTTGTACTAACCAGGTTGCCGCAGCCGCCAGCGCGCCGATCAGCGGCATTTCGCCCGCTCCGGCCAGGAAGTTATGGCGATCGATCTCATTATTTTTACGGATATCCGCAAGGCGGGTAAGCGCCTCTTTTTCATCCGCAGCGCCGATCTCCTCAAACTGTTTTTCAAACCCCTGAGCGATGAGCTGAGCGGCCGCATCGGTGTTTGCGCTCTCGATCGCAATCAGGTTCGGGCCTTTTTGGAAAAAACGGTAATCCGGCATAAGTGCTCCAGAAAGAGGAGGATACGGTAAAAACACTCTATTCCTGACGGTTAAAAAATGCATGTGATTTACTGCGGAAACAATCAGTTTTTCTTCAATATTTCAGGCAGCAACTGCTCAATCACGCTGACGACCTTTCTGACGCGCAGCGGAATAAAGCGGGCGTCAGGGTAGACGGCATAGAGGAAGCGATCGGGTAACCGCCACTCGGGCAGCACCGGTATCAGCGTGCCCGCCTGCAGCGCCCTGGCCACGAGCGGTCGCTGCATGCCGCCGATACCGATGCCTGACTCCAGCGCCTGCAGCAGCGCGTCGCTGGTGTTGGCACGGAAAACGGTATTCACGCTGATCTCAACCGTTTCCTCGCCGGACATCAGGCGCAGGGGGGCATCCAGCGGAATACCGCTGAACCGTACGTGTGGCAGCGTCGCCAGCTCGCTGACGGCGTGTACCGCCTGAAAACCGGGAGCGGCAAACAGCGCGGCTTCAATACGCGCCAGCACGCGAGCCGCGTGCGCCTGCGGAGGCTCGCTGCTCAGCCGTATCGCGACATCCACGCCCTCCGTCACCAGATCGGCAAGGCGGTCATCCAGGGAAATCATCAGCTGCAGTTCGGGATGCAGGCGCTGTAGCGCCAGCAGATGCGGCAAAATGATCTGCCCCAGGCCGCTCGGCAACTGGACATGGACGCGTCCCTGAACGCGATGGTCAACAGGATGCAGACGCCTCTCCGCTTCCCCCATGGCGTCCAGAACAAGCTGCATATCACGCCGGTAACGTTCACCCTGTTCGGTCAGCTTCATCGTACGCGTCGTACGGTGCAGCAGCACCACGCCAAGCTCATCCTCAAGCGCCGCGATCTGTTGACTGACGGCGGACTGCTTAATGCCGGTCTGACGGGCGGCCGCTGAAAACGAGCCCGCTTCAGCGACGCGTAGAAAGGTAGAAATGGCGGTGAGCTTATTATTCATTTAATGATTCTGCTTATAAGTGCCATCAGTTTCAGGGGATATCTCCAGAAAAAATAATAGATCACACTGCGTCTGTCACCCTTTCCGGAGAAACACCATGAATAAGATGCAGCAACACAACGTCGCCCTGGTCGCGGGCGCCAGCGGCATTGTCGGCAGGCAGCTGGTCAACACGCTCCTGCACCATCAGTGGGAGGTGATCGGCCTCAGTCGCCGCGAGGTAACCCATCCGGACGGCATTCCCATGGTGAACGTCGATTTACTGGATGCGCAGGATACCGCAAGGGCGCTGCACGCCCTGAACGGTGTTACCCACGTCTTTTACAGTGCCTGGACGAACGCGGCGAACTGGACGGACATGGTTGAGCCGAACGTCACCATGCTGCGTAATCTGGTCAGCACCCTCGAAAAAAGGGCACCTTTGCAGACGGTAAGCCTGATGCAAGGGTACAAAGTCTATGGTGCGCATCTGGGGCCGTTTAAAACCCCGGTGCGGGAAAGCGATCCCGGCGTACCGGGTGCCGAATTTAACGCCGCGCAGCTCGCGTGGCTCAGCCAGTTTCAGCGGGGGAAACGCTGGCACTGGAATGCCATCAGGCCGGGCGTGGTGGGGAGCGCGGTACCGGGTAATGCCATGAACCTTGCGCTCAGCATCGCCCTGTACGCGTCCCTGTGCAAGGCGCTGGGGTTACCGCTGCGTTTTCCCGGTTCGGAGCAGGCCTGGCACAGCATCGTTGACCATACCGACGCCGGGCTGCTGGCCGAGGCCACGCTGTGGGCCGCCGCGTCACCTGCGGCACAGAATCAGGCGTTCAACGTAAACAATGGCGATATCTGGCGCTGGAGCGAGCTGTGGCCGCGCATCGCACGCTGGTTTGAACTGGACTCTGCGCCGCCGGTGAGGCTGTCATTTCATCAGCTGTTTAACGACTATCGCGGCGTATGGCGAGAGCTTGCCGGGGAAGGGCTGGTAGAAGCGGATATTTTGCAGCTGAGCGACGGCCATTTTGCCGATTTTGTCTTTAGCTGGAATTACGACATGTTTGGTGACGGGAGCAAGCTGCGCAGGACGGGCTTTACGCAAATGCAGGCGACCGATGAGATGTTTTTCAGCCTGTTCGCGCAGCTGAGAGCAGCGCGGATTATTCCCTGACCGTAAGGGTTGTTGTCATCAACGATCGGCGCGTTATACTCACGCGTTAATAAAAAAGGTATGGCGGGGCAGAGGGATGCACGAGAGTTTAAAAATGATATCAGTCGCGCTGCCCCTCATTGCGCTTTTCATTCTGTTAAGCTTTTTTGTCAGACGCATTCGCCAGGCAAAACGCATCATTTCAGACTGTAGCGGGATGAAAAAAATATCTGCCAACCCCTCAATATTTGGCGGGAATGCAGGTAAAGCCTGGTTTTATGATGACCTGTCTTTATATGAAGTTAAAAAAAACGCCACCCGTAAGATTGCGCTGGCTAACATCATTAAAATCGGGCCGGGAAATACCGAAATAAATAGCAGACGGGTCTGGATTGTTATTTACCGTGATGGTGCTAATGAAAAGCAAGTACAGTTTTATAACAATCTCACCCTCTGGAATCACAACTTCACGGCTTTTCTGACAGCGGTAAAAAGTGCCAATCCTGAAGCAGTCGTTAAAGAACGATCAATCCTCAATCTGTGAAATTATTCCTGCCGGGCGGCCAGCTCGTGACACAGCGCGCCAATCTGTTCCACGGCGTTCAGCAGGCGGGGCGTGGGTTCGTTTGCGCAGTTCAGCCGCAGAAAGTGCGTTAACTCCGCGGCAGGGGAAAACAGGGGGCCAGGGCTGACGCCAATACCCAGCGCCAGCGCGCGACGGTGCACCTCCAGCGCGTTGACCCGCTGAGGCAGTTCAACCCACAGCAGGAAACCGGCAGCGGGTACGTTAACGCGCGTACCGGGCGGAAAGCTCGCCTTGACCTGCGCCACGATGGCGCGAACGCCCTCTGAGATCCGGCGCTTAAGCCGCCGCAGATGGCGGTCGTAGTCGCCGCTCGCCAGAACGTCGCTCGTCGCCGCTTCCAGCAGCGGGGCGCCAGCCCATTCTCCGGCCATGCGGGCCTGTAAGACCTGCGGGGAGTAGCGTCCGGCGGCGATCCAGCCGATTCGCCATCCGGGCGCAAGCGTTTTGGACAGGGAACTGCAGTAGATCACATTCCCGCTCTGGTCGAACGCCTTGCAGGCCGGAGGGCGTTGCCCCTCGCCGACCAGGTCACCGTAAACATCGTCCTCAATAAAAGGGATTTCAGCCTCTTCAAGCAGGGCAACCAGTTCCTGCTTGCGCGCGACGGGCATGCTGGCACCCAAAGGATTTTGCACCGTGGGCGAGGCCAGAACGGCCGCGGGGCGGTGGCAGCGAATAGCGTCCGCCAGCGGTTCCAGCAGCAGACCTTCCACAGGGTCGGTGGGGATCGCCAAAGCCTTAAGGCCTAAATCCTCCAGCAGCAGGAGCGTACCAAAGTAGGCTGGCTGCTCAATCGCCACGACGTCACCCGGCTGGCACACGGCCCGAAGGGCCAGGCGCAGCGCCTGCGTCGCGCCTGCGGTAATAATGAGATCGTCCGCGCCGAACCGGGCTCCCCACTGGGCAGAGCGCGCGGCAATCTTGCTTCGCAAATCCCGCCTTCCCGGAGGCAGGCTGTAGCTCTGTCCATGCGCGTCCAGACGACGGCCCGCAGAGTGCAACGCCCGCTGCAGCGCATCTCCCGGCAGCCACGCGGGATCGGGCAGGGCGGCGCCCAGCGGGATCAGCCGGGCTTCTGCACTGCTGAACAGCGACCGGGCCACGGCGGACATGGTGACGGGGACCGGGCCCGGCGAGGAACGCGCGGGCTCCGCGCGCGGAGGCTGGCTGGTCTGACGGATGTAATAGCCTGAACGCGGGCGCGCAACGATCAGCCCCTCAGCCTCGAGGCAGCGAAGGGCCTCCAGCGCCGTCGGAAGGCTAACGCGCTCGCGTTCGGCCAGTTTGCGCGCGGAGATCATTCTGTCACCGGCGCGCAGCGCGCCGGACGTAATGGTGAGACGCAGCATATCCGCAATACGGCGATAGTGGGGAGAGGACTGGGACGGGGCAGACATGGGTAACTGTTCAGGCTAATTTTCGATAAAACTGACTATACAGCCATTGATGCGCGCCATCTATAGTGTCCGGCATGTTCAGGACAAGGAGGCATTATGCACAGCGATAACTTCAACATTTCCACCTATTTCAAACGCATAAACTATACCGGACCGGCGGGTGCCGATACGGCCACCCTGCATGCGCTGATGCGTCATCAGCTCTTTTCCGTTCCCTTTGAGAATCTGGACGTGCAGGCGGGCAAAGTTGTCTCGCTGGCGCCAGACGATATTGCCGAGAAGGTGTTAACGCAGGGGCGCGGCGGCTACTGCTACGAGGTGAACGGGCTTTTTGCCATGGCGCTGGAGGCGTTAGGGCTCCCTTACCGCTTCGTGGCGGCGCGCCCGATGTTCTACCCCGCGCGGCGGCCGAAAACCCACATGGCGATCGTCGCTGAGGTAGATAGCCGACAGTGGCTTTGCGACCTCGGTTTCGGCAGCTACGGTATTCGTGCGCCGATGGCGCTGGACACGCTTGATGTTGAGATCGCACAGGATTTCGACACGTTCCGACTGAGCCGCAGCGCGGAGGGTGAGTATTTGCTTGAGGCGAAGGTTGAGGGAGAGTGGGCCCGGCAGTACGGCTTTGATCTCACTCCTCAGGAATGGATTGATTTCGTTCCGGCCAACTACCTTAACTCCACGCATCCGGATGCCATCTTTGTGCAGAAGCGGGTGGTGGTGCAGCACAGCCCGGAAGGACGCCAGATTTTGCTGGGCGATGTGCTGAAAACCGTCACGGCGAACGGCACTGAAACGCGGAAACTGGCGGAGGATGAAATCCGCCATGTCCTGAAAGACCGTTTTGCGCTGACCGCCGCGTAATCTGCCGGGAAACGGTGGAGCCTCAGCGCAGTCCGTCTTCTGCGGCGTTGCGCTGAGCTCCCCGCTGTAACAGCAGGCTAAACGACGCGGGTAACACGGTCAGCGTCACCAGCGTCGCGACCAGCAGCCCGCCGATAATGGCATAGGCCATTGGCCCCCAGAAGACCTGATGAGAGATCGGGATCATGCCCAGGATGGCGGCGCAGGCGGTCAGGCAGATGGGTCTGGCCCGGTGCTCCGCGGCCGCCATAATCGCGGCATCGTTTGCCATCCCCTGAGCAAGATTGCTGTCAACTTCGCTAATCAGTATCACCGCGTTGCGTACGATCATCCCCGCCAGAGCGATGACGCCCAGCAGCGCGACAAACCCCATCGGCGTACCGCCGGGCAGCATAGCCAGCACGATCCCCGGCAGGCCAAACGGGGCCATCAGGAGGGCCAGCAGCATTCGGGAATAACGCCGCAGCTGAATCATCAGCAGCAACAGCATGAGGACCAGCGTTACCGGAAGAACGGTAAAGACGGAGCTGTTCCCCTTGTCCGATTCGGCAACCGCGCCGCCTTCTTCAATGCTGTAACCAGCGGGCAGGCTCGCGCGCAGCTTGTCGACCGCCGGACGCAGCGCCGCGGATACCGCTTCAGCCTTCAGCCCCGGGGCAAGATCCGTTTGCACCGTGATAAAGGGCACGCGCTGCCGACGCCAGACGACCGGATCGTCCACGCCCCAGACCGGCGTCGCGACGGCGCTGAGCGGAATTTTTTTACCGTCATTCCCCTGAATCGTGAGCGAGGAGAGGGTGGCAGTGCTGTGACGTGCATCGTCCGTGGCCCGCAGCACCACGTCGACAAGGCGGTCGTTATCCCTGATGGACGTGACAACGCTGCCGGACCAGACGGTGTTCAGCGTGCGGGCGAGGCTTTCTGACGATATTCCCGCCGCTCTGGCCGCCGTCTGATTTACCTTTAAGGTAATGACCCTCTCCGGCTCTCCGGCCGTCTGGTTAACGTCGCGTGAGAACGGAGACCGGCCAATCGCGTCCGTGAGACGGTTCGCCAACGCCCGGACCTGCAGATAATCAGGCCCGCTCACCCGGTATTTGATGGGCCAGCCGACGGGCGGCCCCAGCTCAAGGGGCGACACGCGCGTGATGATGTCGCTAAACTGCGTCGCCAGGATCCTGTTGAGCTGCGCATGCAGACGATCCCGCGCCTCAAGATCCTTAGCCACCACGACCATCTGGGCGATATTTTCATTTTCCAGCAGCACGTCCATCGGCAGGTAAAAACGGATGGCGCCCGACCCGACGTACGTCGAATAGCGATCGATGTTGCCGTTGCCGGCCAGCGCCTTTTCCAGCTTTTCCACCTCTCTTAGCGTTTTCGGCTGCGACGCGTTGGCCGGAAGCGTCAGGCTGACCAGCAGCTCTGGCCGATCCGAGGCGGGGAAAAACTCGCCCTGCATAAACGTCGTGCCGTACGCTGATAGCCCCAGCGCGGAAAGGGCGAGCAGCACGGTAGCGACTCGGTGACGCAGCGCCAGGCGTAAAAGACGTCCGTACCCGCGCGCGATCCTGCCGGG
This sequence comes from Enterobacter cloacae complex sp. P16RS2, assembly GCF_014982155.1. Classification (NCBI taxonomy): domain Bacteria; kingdom Pseudomonadati; phylum Pseudomonadota; class Gammaproteobacteria; order Enterobacterales; family Enterobacteriaceae; genus Enterobacter; species Enterobacter cloacae complex sp. P16RS2. The sequence continues at coordinate 308,777 of NZ_JADCKW010000009.1, forward strand.
TCCCGCCGCGTGATGTCTGACTTTTTCCGGCAGCAGCCACGTGCCCGTCAGCGGCGAAAACAGGATCGCGACGGCCCAGGAGCAGAGCAGGGCAATGAGCACCACCGCAAACAGGGAAAAGCAGTATTCACCGGCGCTGGAGGCCGCAAAACCAACGGGAATAAAGCCGGCAATCATCACCAGAGTACCGGTGAGCATCGGAAATGCAGTCGTTTTAAACGCATGGGTGGCCGCATGCCGACGGGAATCCCCCGCTTCCAGCCGGGAGACCATCGTTTCGACGGCGATCATGGCGTCATCCACCAGTAGGCCCAGGGCAATAATCAGCGCCCCGAGCGAGATACGCTGAAGGCCAATACCTGCGAGCATCATGCCGGCAAACGTCATGGCGAGCACCAGCGGAATGGCCGTCGCCACCACCAGTCCGGCCCGTAACCCCAGCGAGACAAATGAAACCGCCAGCACGATCACAACGGCTTCGATAAGCACCCGGATAAACCCGCTTACCGCGTCACTGACCACCGCTGACTGATCGGCAACTTTCACCATCTCGATACCGTGCGGCAGCCCGGCGCTGAGGGCCGCCATTCTGGCATTCAGCGCAGCGCCGAAACGCAGCATGTTGCCCGTTGGCGCCATCGACACCGCCAGCCCGATAGCCGGTTTACCGTTCACCCGGTAGGCCGGGGCCGGTGGCTCGGCGATTTCCCGGGTGACGGTGGCAATGTCGGTCAGCGGAATATAGCGATTGTTCACGTGCAGCGTGACGGCGCGTAAGCTCTCTTCGGTCGTGAGCGCCCCGCTGACCTTGATCGCCATGTTCTCTTTTTCGGTACGCATCGTTCCTGCCGGGACAACCGCATTTTGCGCCCGGAGGGCGTCGGCAACCTCCTGAATATCAAGCCCCATCCCGGCCAGGCGCGCCGGAGAAAAGGCGAGAACCCACTGCTCCTGCTGTTCGCCCAGCAGGGTGGTTTTGCCTATATCCGGCAGGGACATCAGCTCGCGACGAATTGTCTCTGCGCGATCCCGCACCTCCCGCAGGGTGAAACCCTCGGGAATAAAGGCGTAAATTGTGCCGAACGTGTCGTCAAACTCGTCGTCCACGGCAGGGCCCTGCACCCCTTCAGGCAGGGACGGCGCGATGTCCTGCATTTTTTTGCGAACCTGATACCAGATATCCTGCACGCGTTGCGGGGGCGTATCGTCACGGAGGTTGACGTGGATAACGGTGCGTCCGGCCCGGGTTTCACTTTCGAGATAGTCCAGCCAGGGCGTTTCCTGCAGCTTTTTTTCAAGCGTATCGGTCAGCAGGCGGGTGGTATCCGCCACGGAGGCTCCCGGCCACTGCGCGGAGACGACGGCCGTTTTAATGGTAAAAGCCGGATCTTCGTTACGCGGCAGCTTCTCATAGCAAAACACGCCCATCGCAATTACCAGCAGCATGAAAAAGCTGACCATCTGCTGGTTCTTCAGCGCCCAGGCTGAGAGGTTAAATTTGGCTTCCGGTCCTGTGTTCATGGCTGAACCTCTCCGGCAACCACCGGCTCGCCGGATCGTAATGTGCTCACGCCCGCCGTAATCACCCTGTCGCCCGGCTCAAGGCCGGAGGCAATAATGACGGAGGAGGCCGTATAGCTCGCGGGCACCACCGCGCGCAGCTGCGCCCGCGACTGCAGGGTAATCACAAAAACGGCCGGTTTGTCGCCGACGCGGGTCAGCGCCGACGCGGGGAGGGTGTAGCCGCGCGGGGCAGACGATGGCAACGTGACGGTAACGCTGGCGCCCAGCGCCATGGCCGCCGGCGGGTTTTGCAGAGTGGCCCTGACGCGCCAGGTGCGGGTCTGAGGATCGGCCTGCGGGGTAATATCCCGCAGCGCGGCAGACGCCTGTACCGACGGGTCGCTGAGGAGTGAAACCTGCAAAACCGCCTTATCCAGAGGCGGGATCGCATCCGGAGTGGCAATATCAAACGCCACGTCGCGGGCTTCACCCGTTGCCAGCGTCAGCACGGACTGACCGTCGCTAACAACCTGTCCGGCAGAGGCGTTCACGGCGGTGATGACGCCCGCCTGCGGCGCGATCAGGCGCGTCCAGCCGAGGCTTTCGCGGGCATTTCGCCACGCGGCCTCGCTGCTTTTTAAGCGCGCGCGGGCGACAAGCCAGTCGGCACGGGCGCTGTCGAGCTGCGTGCGGGCGATAGCACCCGTTGGCATGAGCTTTTGCATTCGACTGACGTTAAGCGCGGCGACCTGGGCAGAGGCTTTGGCGCCTTCATAGTCGGCCGCGGCGCCGTCGAGCTGGTTTTGCCCGGTCGTATTATCAAGCGTGGCCAGCAGCTGTCCGGCAGTGACCCGGTCGCCAATATCAACGCTGCGCGTCAGTATCCGGCCCCCGGTCCGAAAGCTCAGGGTCGTTTCATCGTGGGCATGGATCTCACCGGTTCTTTCCAGCGCGGGAAGGGTCTGGGCGGCCCCGACGACGACATAGCGTACCGCTCGCGCAGGGTCGGGCTTATTTTCGTGTTTATCACCGCAGCCGGTCAGCGGAAAAATCGCCAGCGCAAGCAGGGCAAGGGGAAGAAAGTGCAGCCAGGAAAGGGTGCGCGCCACGCCGTACAAATGATGCAGGCAGTGGCGGAGGGAGAGAAAAAATTCGTCTGACATAACGCCGCTCCATAAAGGGAATGGCGTTATTAAATGCGCGCTACGTCGAGAAAGATTCGACGTTCTGTCAAGGCTTTATCAAGAGTGGATATTTTCATTACCGGACGGGTGCCAGGGCAATAAAATGCGCACGGCGAGGCCGCCGGTTTCCGGCAATGACGCGCTAATCTCACCCCCATGCGCCTCGCAAATCGCCCGGGCGATGGATAAACCGAGGCCGCTGCCGCCGGAATGCCGCGCGCGGGACTGCTCCTCGCGGCTAAAGCGTTTAAACATTTCCGGTAAGAACCGTGGCGAAACGCCCGGCCCGTCATCGGTAAATTCGAGGATGTAATGCCCGCTGGCGTAGTGCAGCGCCACCTCAAGGTGGCCGCCATCGCGCCCGTAACGTAGCGCATTTTCCATGAGGATGGTAACGACCTGTCCAAGACGGAACGCATCGCCTCTGAAGGGGCTGGTGCGCGGGTTGCGAAACGTTATCCGAAAATGATGCGCGTCAGCCTCGGGCATGATCCAGGCAGCCCGCTCCTGAATCAGCTCATCGAGGCAAAACGGCTGGTCCTCCAGCACGAGGTTACCCGCGTCGGCGAGCGACAGAAGGTGAAGCTCATCGGTGAGGCGGTTGAGGTGCTGGAGCTGTTTCATCACCATGCCCAGCTGCGCCGGGCTGGCATCAAACACGCCGTCTAGCATGCCCTGCAGACGCCCAATGGCGGCCGTCAGGGGCGAGCGCAGCTCGTGCGCCATCGCGACGTGCGAGGCGCGGAGCTCTTTTTCATAGCGGGCGAGCTGTCCCGTCATGGAGTTAAAGTCGGTCGCAAAGCTGACCATTTCAGCCGGCGCATCCTCGATCAGTTCCGCCTGGCGGCCAAACTGCCCGTCGGCGACATCCTTTGCCGCATCGCGAAGGCGGCTGAACTGCAGCGCCAGCGGCCGGGCGTGTTTGAGCCCCATCACCACGATAAACGGGATCATCACCAGCACCAGCAGGGCCACCGTGGCCCAGTCGGCTGAGGCGATAGACGGCGTGGAATAGCTCAGGCCCCACCAGGTGTCCACAATCGAGTGGAAGCGGGCCGGATTGGCCTGCGGGTTCTGGCTGAGCGTCAGAAACTCCTGGCGGACCGCCGCTGGCATTTTGCCCATTATCCAGTAGTTCTGAACCGCATAGCGCAGCCACATGCAGGTGGCAATGACGATCACGCTACCGATAGCCAGCGCCAGAATACGCGCGCAAATCCAGCGCCACAGAGAGGAGTGCTGATTTTTAATCATGGCTGTCTGAACCTGTAACCCACGCCGCGAACGTTGATCAGCACGCCGGAGATCCCCGCCGCTTCCAGTTTTTTACGCAGGTTATAAATATGGGTGTCCACCACGCGCTCCAGCGCCTCGCTTTCCGGCAAACAGTGCTCCAGTAAATACTGGCGGGAGAACGGGTGCGCCGGAGAACGCAGCAGCGTTGCCAGAAGCGAGAATTCCGTTGGCGTAAGATCGAGCATCACGGGCGCGTCGCCGCCGTTATCCACGCTCGCCACAATGGCGGCCACGTCCACCTCCAGCGTTTGCCAGCGAAGGATTGCTTCGTCCGTCTCTTTTTTACTGCTGCGCCGCAGCACCGCCTGCACCCGAGCCACCACTTCGCCCGGATGATAGGGCTTCACAACGTAATCATCGGCACCGTATCGCAGGGCGCCAATGCGGTCAGGGGTATCCCCCATGGCCGTGACCATGATCACCGGCACATCGCTTTTACGACGCAGGCCAGCCAGCACCTCGGTGCCGTTAAGCCCCGGCAGCATCACGTCCAGCAGAATGAGGTCGGGCTTCCACCGCTGCGCCATATCCAGCCCGGAATGACCGTCTCCGGTAATGGTCACGTCGTAATTTTCCCGCCGTAAATAGGCTTCGAGCACGCCGGCCGCATCGGCGTCATCTTCAATAATCAGCACTCTTCTGGACAACATCCGTTCACCTTGACCATTTCTTAACACTATCCCGACGATTCATTGATTCACCCAAATCATACTGCGCCAACGTTGTGTGGCCGCCCCCGTATCAGGAGGCGCCAGCGTCCGTATGGAGAGCAGTATGATAGCGATAAAAAAAGTCCTGTATATGTCCGTCCCGCTTCTGATGGCCGTGGCTTCCGGCGCGCAGGCGGATGATGGCACCGTGTCCGATTCCTTAACCGTCGGGCTTGGGGGGCAGTATGCCCCGCGTTACTCAGGCTCAGACAAACAGGTGTGGCAGGTGGTTCCGGTGCTGCAGGGACGCAAAGGCGCTTTCTTTATTGATGCGCAAAAAGGGGTGGGATATGACCTGCAAAACGACAGCGGCTGGTATTTCGAACACACGCTGGGCTACGACTTCGGAAGGGCTGAGAAAAATTCTGGCTGGCGTGAGGGCGCAAACAATCTGAAAGGGATGGGGGACATTGATGCTACCCTGAATACCGGCCTTGCCGTCGGCTGGCAGGCCGCGCCATGGCTGAGTATGGAAGGCAAAGCGACGCTGCCGTTAACGGACAGCCAGGGGGGAAGCTATCAGGCTTCCGTTACGCTGATCCCCGTACAAAATAATCGGGACACGGTCGCCTTTCAGTTTGCGGCCCTGTTTGGCGACAGCCGTTATCTGAATACCTGGTATGGGGTCAGCGAGCAGCAGAGCCGCCGCACCGGCTATCGCCGCTATGCTGCGCCGGGTGGATTCTATGGCGTCGACACCAGCCTGATCTGGAGCCATCAGTTCGATGCCCACTGGGGGACGATCCTGAGCGCGGACTATACCTGGCTTGGCGACCATGCCAATGAAAGCCCGATCGTGATGCGGCGCAATGAGGGGGCTGCAACCGCCGCTGTCACCTGGACATTTTAAATTCGCGGAGCACGAGGAAACGAGAGGATTATTTCTTCTTATCCATCATCGCCTTTAAATCGGCAAACGGGTTAAACGTGGCGACGCCCACGTCTTTTTGCGCGTCTTCCCCGGCCACCACGGTGGTGCCGTACTGATCCGCTTCGGTGTATTTCGAATGTTCGTGATCGTGGCAAAACAGGCACAGCAGCTCCCAGTTGCTGCCATCTTCCGGGTTGTTGGTATGGTCGTGATCGATATGGTGAACCGTGAGTTCACGCAGATTGGAATAGACAAACTCGCGCGAGCAGCGTCCGCAGACCCAGGGATAGATTTTTAATGCTTTTTCGCGATAGCCGCTTTCCAGCCGCGCGTAGTTTTTGGGGATCAAAGCCATTGCCGGTTTTACCTGCCATGAAAAGAGAGGGGAAGATTATATCGCATTATGGAGCGTAATGACGAACCACGCTATTCAGTCAATTTATTTGATGCTTTCCGTTAAATAAACGCCATTTATTCTCCCCCGGTAATGCGTAAAGTAGGTGCAACGCAAAGCATTCTCAGGACACATGGTTATGAAAAAGATCGGGTTTTTATCCTTTGGTCACTGGACGCCTTCTCCGCAGTCCGGCACGCGCTCGGCGGCAGACACGCTGCTGCAGTCCATCGATTTAGCCGTGGCGGCTGAAGAGCTGGGGGCAGACGGCGCGTATTTCCGCGTGCACCACTTTGCCCGACAGCTTAGCTCGCCGTTCCCTCTGCTGGCGGCAATAGGCGCAAAAACGAAAACCATCGAAATCGGGACCGGCGTGATTGATATGCGCTATGAAAATCCGATGTACATGGCTGAAGATGCGGGGGCTGCGGATCTGATTTCCGGCGGTCGTTTGCAGCTTGGCATCAGCCGCGGCTCGCCGGAGCAGGTCATTGATGGCTGGCGCCATTTCGGCTATGTCCCGCAGGAAGGAGAAGACGAATCGGATATGGCGCGCCGTCATACCGAGGTGCTGCTTGAGGTGCTGCGCGGTGAAGGGTTTGCAAAACCTAACCCACAGCCTATGTTCCCGAATCCGCCGGGGCTGCTGCGCCTGGAGCCGTATTCTGAAGGGCTGCGCGAGCGTATCTGGTGGGGCGCCGGTTCCAATGCGACGGCCGTATGGGCCGCAAAGCTGGGAATGAACCTGCAAAGTTCAACCCTGAAGGACGATGAAACCGGCGAGCCGTTCCATATTCAGCAGGCAAAACAGATCCGCGCGTACCGTCAGGCCTGGAAAGAGGCAGGGCATTCTCGACAGCCGCGGGTGTCGGTCAGCCGCAGCATTTTTGCACTAATGGACGATCGCGACCGGATGTATTTCGGTGCCAGCCGCAACGACAGCGATAGCGTGGGCTATCTTGATGAGAAAACGCGCGCGATCTTCGGGCGCAGCTATGCGGCGGAGCCGGACAAGCTGATTGAACAGCTGAAAAAGGACGACGCGATTGCTGAAGCCGATACGTTATTACTGACCGTGCCGAACCAGCTCGGTGTGGATTACAATACGCACGTGATTGAATCTATTCTCAAACACGTCGCACCGGCACTGGGCTGGCGCGAGTAGTCGTTCCGCTATCAGCCGTGAGATCGTAATGGAAAATCTGGCCCTCTGGTATTGCCGTTTTGGCGAGCCAGAAACCGTTCTGCAATCTGAAACCGCGCCGCTGGGGGCGCTTGCGCCGGGTCATCTCCGCGTGCGAATGCTGTTTTCTCCGGTGAACGCATCCGATCTTATTCCCATTACCGGCGCCTACCGCCACAGAACCCCGTTACCGGCGGTAGCGGGGTATGAAGGTGTCGGCATTGTCACCGACGCGCCCGCGTCGTTTGCGCATCTGCTGGGTAAACGCGTCCTGCCGCTGCGCGGTCAAGGCACCTGGCAGCGCTATGTTGATTGCCCGGCAGAGTATGCTATCCCCGTTCCGGACGCTGTTGACGCACAACTGGCCGCACGGGCCTATATCAACCCGCTGGCGGCGCAGATGATGCTTACCCGCTATCCGCCTGAAGGAAAGCGGGTGCTGCTAACGGCTGCCGGGTCGGATTGCGCCATTCTGCTGGGGCAGTGGGCACGTCAGGCAGGAGCGGAAGCCGTGTACGGGATCCACCGTTCCCCCGTTCACGCTGAACGGCTGGAGGCGATGGGTATCATTCCCGTCGCGCAGCATGACGCGCAGCGGATTGGCGCCGTCGCCGCGCACACCGACGTTGTCTACGATGCCACCGGCGGGCCGCTGGCGGAAGCGATCCTCAGCGCGATGCCCGAGCAGGGCATGTTTGTCTGCTACGGGCTGCTCTCCGGGCAAACGTTCAGACAGCAACGGCCCGCGCCGCGCGTGGCGTGGTTCCATATCCGAAACGGTCTGGATGCGCTCAGCGCTGAGGCGTGGCGCGCGGAGTTTGACCGCATCTGGCTTAATTTGCCCGCCAGCGGGTACAGCGACGTCACGGTGTATCCGCTGGCGGAATGGCGGAGGGCGATCGGTACGTATCGCGAAGGGGGAAGGACCCGCAAGCCCCTCCTGTCGATGGCGGACTGACCGCTATTTATGGCTCATATCGCTCAGCAGCACGGCGATGGTTTGCCCGCCCGCCGTCTGTTCCAGGCCAATCTTAACGATAATGGTCAGCGGGACGGAGAGCAGCATCCCAACGGGCCCGAGCAGCCAGCCCCAGAAAATCAGGGATAAAAAGACCACCAGCGTGGAGAGTCCCAGCCCTCGCCCCATCATGCGTGGCTCAAGAATGTTACCGAACACCAGGTTGATGACCAGGTATCCTGCCAGCAGGATCAGCGCATCATAAAGCCCGCTGAAAACCAGCACCTGAAGGATAGGGGGGATCGCCGCCAGCACGGAGCCGATGTTGGGAATGTAGTTAAGCGCAAACGCCAGTAACCCCCAGACAAAGGCAAAGCGAACGTCCAGCGCCAGAAGCATCGCCCAGACGACACCTCCCGTGACCAGGCTAATCGCCGTTTTCAGCACCAGATAGCGGGAGACGCTGTCCAGCGCACGTTGAATCGCCCCCATGCCTTCAACCGGACGGACCATCATCTGCTGCAGCTTTGCCGGCAGCTGCGGCACCTCCAGCAGCATGAACACCACCGTTAAAAACAGCAGGAAAATGGAGGTCATGGCATTGGAAAGCTGCGCCAGCAGGCTGGTGACGATCGTCATGGCCGCGTTGGGGTCGATATATTTCAGGAGCTCCTCAACCGAGACTTCGATACCCGCGCGCTGCAGCCAGGGTTCCAGCTGCAGCAGCGGTATCGCCAACGAAGAACGGTATTTCGGCAGCGTTCGCGCCAGCTCATTGAGCGAGGTCCCCAGATACGCCACCAGCAAGACCATCGCCACAATGATGATGCTGATAAGCAGCGTTATCGCCAGCACGCGCGGGATGCGCAGGCGCGTCATGCGCTGTACCAGCGGGTTAAGGATCACAGCGATAAACAGGGCCAGAATAAAGGGCACAATAATGTCGGCGGCAAAACGAACGCCCGTCAGTATGATCACCAGCATGCCCAGCATGATGACAATTTTTAACCCGTTCAGGGTAATAATGGGTTTAGCCATGGTGACTCCGAATTTTTCTTTATATTTATAATAAAGGTGAAAGGCGTTGCAATAAACTAACCAAAATCAAACGGTATGGGTAAAGAATTGCAAAGACTTTGAGTAAAATCCTGGCTTATGGTACAAATCTGGTGTGTTTAACTACCGAGGACAATTTTCATCCGCAAAGACGAGAAGCAACAACGCGGATAATTGTAATTTTATGGACAATATGTTCAGGACGTACTCTTCAAACAATACCGCTGTCTACTCCACCTCCTTCTGCCTGCTTTCTGGTGAGCAACACTGGCGCACCGCACTATAGTCATTTCTTCTGCCTGAGCTGGCGCTAAGCGCTTAGCTATCTGATTTCAATTCGTTTTTTTTTGGGTTTGCTGCACGCAGCGGGCCACGATGGATTATATTCTCAAGCAGGAGAAAAACATGTTTTACTGGATCCTATTAGCGCTGGCTATCGTCGCTGAAATTACCGGCACGCTGTCTATGAAATGGGCAAGCGTCAGCGATGGCAACACCGGTTTTATTTTGATGCTGGTGATGATTTCGCTTTCTTATATTTTCCTCTCGTTTGCGGTGAAAAAAATTGCGCTGGGCGTCGCGTATGCACTGTGGGAAGGGATCGGTATTTTGTTGATTACGCTGTTCAGCGTGCTGATATTTGACGAAACATTAACAACAATGAAGGTCGCCGGATTAACGACGCTGGTCGCGGGTATTGTTCTGATTAAATCGGGTACCCGTAAGCCTGGCAAACAGCAGAAGGAGCAGAACCATGCAACAGTTTGAGTGGGTTCATGCGGCCTGGCTGGGGCTCGCCATCGTGCTGGAGATCCTGGCGAACGTTCTGCTGAAATTCTCCGATGGTTTTCGCCGTAAACTGTACGGCCTGATGTCGATTGCCGCGGTTCTGGGGGCGTTCAGCGCCCTGTCCCAGGCGGTAAAAGGGATCGATCTGTCGGTGGCCTATGCGCTGTGGGGCGGTTTTGGTATCGCCGCCACGCTGGCCGCAGGCTGGGTGCTCTTCGGCCAGCGCTTAAACAACAAGGGCTGGATGGGGCTCATCTTGCTGCTTGCCGGCATGATCATGATAAAACTCGCCTGATAACGTTGCGATCCTTAGTTTCAGGCCTCCGCGCTGGCTTACTGTGTAGCCAGCGCTTCCAGCTGGTCGCGGAAACCGGTAACGGACAAGGCGCGGTTGTCGGCGCGCCATCGGTCTTTTGCCGCCGGGGCAGAGCTCTGGACACCAATCAACTGCCAGCCCTTGTCTGTTTTCAGCATCAGCGGTGAACCACTGTCACCCGGCAACGTATCGCACTGATGCGAGAGTACGCTGTTTTGCGCCCAGCCCGTCACAATACAGTCTGTGTGCGTATAGAGCGTATCCAGATGATCGACAGGATAGCCTGACTGCGTCACCTTTCGGTCGGCGGCTTTCAGCGCGGCGGTGAGGGCGGCCTTGTCGCCGTCAAATAACGGCAGCGGCGTAATGCCCGAAGGCGGGTAGCGTAAAAGGATCAGGCCAAAATCCCACGAGGCGGCCGCCGGTGGCACTATCCAGCCGTCGCCATCCGGCTTCAGGCGTTTGCCGAGAGACGGATCAACCCGTCCCTCAATGCCGTGGATTTCATAGCGCCAGGTCCCTTTTTGCGACACAAACCGCAAGGCAACGGCTTTATCCGGCTTGCCGTTTGGCGGCGTTAACAGGCAGTGGCCTGCCGTCAGGGCAAGCTGCGGGGTGATCAGCGTCGCAGTACATAAGTTACCGCTGGCGGTTTCCAGCTGGCCTATAGCATCCCAGGGGGCCTGGGTGGGATCGGCGACGCGCGTACGATCGTCATGACCGAAAAAAAGCGTCTTCAGCTCTTTCGCGCTAATGGTGTCATCACCGCCATCATCCGCATGTGAGAATCCAGAAAAAAGACCAAACGTTCCCAGTAACAACACAACAGATTTACGCATATCACACTCTGGTGGGGGTAATTATGATTATTAAAAGTGAACCCTATGAAAATACTATAGACGGGACAGCGCTAAAGTGGGAGTAAAATCAGCGTGCTACAATCAGGAAAGATAAAAATGGCTGGTGATGAGCGCGCATAAAATAAGCAGGATCAGAATCAGCTCAAACCGATAGCGTCGCAGCATACGCCCTCCGGAAATAAAAAAACGGCGCGGAACCTGTTCCGGTTCAGCGCCGGTTTACCAACGTGCCCCGAAGGGCACGGTTAAGCTTGTACTCTTACGCAGCTGGCTGTGCAGCTGGTTTAGCAGCTTCGTGTTTTACTGCTTTTTTGTGATGCTTTTTAGCAGCCTGAGCTTTCTGTTCTACAGCTGGTTTGGTTGCTTTTTTGTGGTGCTTTTTAGCAGCCTGAGCTTTCTGTTCTACAGCCGGTTTGGTTGCTTTTTTGTGGTGCTTTTTAGCAGCCTGTGCTTTCTGCTCTACAGCTGGTTTAGCGGCTTTTTTGTGGTGCTTTTTGGCAGCCTGAGCTTTCTGCTCGGTTGGTGCTGCGGTTGCTGGTGCAGCGGCTTCTTTTTTCGCTGCAGTTTTGTGGTGTTTCTTATGGTGAACCGCTTTTGCTGGCGCAGCGGTGGTGGTTGCAGCAGGCGCGGCAGCCGGTGCAGCAGTTGCGGTAGTGTCAGCAGCAAATGCAGCAGAAGACAGACCCATAGCAGCGGCAACAACCAGAGCTAATACTTTATTCATTCTCATACCCTCGAATTTGGTTTTTCATTTAACCCCACTGCGGGGCCGTTGAAATAACTATATCCCTGTAAATTCGAGGTTTCCGTGAGTGATTGGTATCGGCGTGTAACCGTATGTACATTACCGGGGTTCTGCACGGACGACCCCCTCTCCCTTGAGGGAGAGGGCTGGGGTGAGGGGGAACATACGGCTGTAGTGGTCATTCCGTTCACTTAATGTTTCTTGCTACTCTGTAACGACGTGACCGGTGAACGTGCCAGGGTGGCTCAATCGCCACCACCCTGGCGACCCGGGCTCCCGGCGGTAAATCGCCGCTGCGCGGTACCTTCGGCTTATTCCTTCCGGCTTATCGGGGACGGGCGGAGGAAACGTCCCTGTAAAGCCCGCCCTCTCGGCGCATCCATGCGCCTCGCCCCGGCCTGCAGGAAACGCCTCAGCGATTTACAGCCGGACCAGGGCATCGCTGCGAGTCAATCATTACGCTTCGAAAATCTGTATCGCTTCTGCTTAAAAAATTCACTGGAGGTGCCTCAACCCCAGCCAAACAGATTACAAATAGCGCGAGGTCAGATGTTCGCGGAAGTAACGGATATTCAGATCTTCGCCCGTCGCCTGGGTGATTAATTGCGACGTGCTGAAGCGGCTGCCGTGCTGCCAGATGTTCTGACGCAGCCACTCAAAGAGTGCGGAAAAATCGCCTTCGGCGATGGAGGCCTGCAGACCCGGCAGTGCGATTCTGGCGGCATGGAACAGCTGCGCGGCGTACATAGCGCCAAGCGTGTATGACGGGAAGTAACCAAAACCGCCGTCGGTCCAGTGGATATCCTGCATACAGCCGTTGCGGTAGTTGTCTTTGGTGGATAATCCGAGCCAGGCCTGCATTTTCTCATCCCACAGGGCGGGAATATCGTCCACCTCTATCTCGCCGTTGATCAGCGCGCGCTCAATCTCATAGCGCAACACCACGTGTGCCGGGTAGCTCACTTCGTCCGCATCGACGCGGATATAGCCAGGTTTGACGCGCTGGTTCCAGGCAATAAAGTTCTCTTCGCTAAACGCCGCCTGGCTGCCAAAGCGGGCGTGTACCGCAGGGAGGAGATGCCTGAGGAAGGCTTCACTGCGCCCCAGCTGCATTTCAAAGAACAGGCTCTGTGACTCATGGATCGCGGTTGAGCGCGCCAGGGAAATCGGCTGTCCTGCCCACGCGCGCGGCAGGTTTTGTTCGTAGCGGGCGTGTCCTGTTTCGTGGATCACGCCAAACAGCGCGCTGAGCAGCTCATCCTCGTCATAGCGCGTGGTGATGCGCACGTCTTCCGGGACGCCGCCGCAGAACGGGTGCGCGCTCACGTCCAGGCGACCGCCGTTAAAATCGAAGCCAAGCATCTTCATGGCTTCCAGGCCCAGCTCACGCTGTGTTGCCGTCGGGAAAGGGCCTTGGGGAGGAATAAACGACCGTTGAGCCTGTTTTTCGACCACGTTTGCCAGCAGATCCGGTAGCCAGGACTTCATATCGCCGAACAGAACGTCCAGACGCGCGCTGGTCATGTCGGGTTCAAAAATGTCCAGCAGCGCGTCGTACGGCGTACAGCCTTTGGCTTCGGCCCGCAGGCGAGCCTCTTCGCGGCTGAGTTTGACCACCTCTTTCAGGTTGGCGGAAAAACCCTGCCAGTCGTTGGCGGGGCGCTGCGTGCGCCAGGCGTGTTCACACTTGCTGCCTGCCATGGATTTCGCTTCCACCAGCGATTCCGGCAGCAGGGTAGCCTGCTGGTACTGGCGCGTCATTTCGCGCAGATTGGCCTGTTCGACATCATTCAGATCCTCACCTGCCGCCGCCGCTAACAGGTCGCCGACTTTTTTATCGGTCAGGATCTGGTGTTGCAGGACGCTCATTTCCGCGAGTGCCTCGCCGCGCGCGGCGCTGCCGCCTGGCGGCATCATGGTGAACATGTCCCAGCTGGCGATGGAGGAGAGGTGCGAGAAGCGGGAAAGACGCTGGAAGGTGCGGGTGAGTTGTTGGTAGTTATTGTTTTTCATGAAGTCCTCGTGTCTGAATCAGCCGATGACAAAAATTAGCATCGGCTTGATTTAAACACGAAGGCGCTGGAATGTTAATGCAGACGTTTATGCAAACTGGTGCCCACCAGCAGCGCCGCGCATAGCATCAGCGCGATAAACCCGCCCACGCCGTTCCAGCCGTAGTTATGCCAGAACACGCCGCCGAGCGTCCCGGCGATGCTGGACCCCAGGTAATAGCTAAACAGATAAAGAGACGATGCCTGACCTTTGGCGCGACGCGCGCGCGGGCCAATCCAACTGCTGGCGACCGAGTGGGCGGCGAAGAACCCGGCGGAGAAAAGCAGCATTCCGGCAAAGATGAGCCACAGCGAGGAAAAGAGAGTCAGCAGCAGGCCGAGTAACATCACGCCCGTGAATACCAGCAGCACCGGCCCGCGTCCATAGCGTGCGGTCATCGCCCCGGCCTTCGGCGAGCTCCATGTGCCGGTGAGATAGGCCACAGAAAGCAAACCGACAACGGCCTGATTCAGATGCCACGGGGAGAGCATCAGGCGGTAGCCTATATAGTTGAACAGCGTGACGAAGGCGCCCATCAGCAGGAATCCCATCAGAAACAGGCGCGGCAAACCTTTGTCGCGCCAGTGCAGGCGGAAGTTGATAAACAGCGTTTTTGGGCGCAAAGAGGTCGGGCGGAAATGGCGCGATTCTGGCAGGATTTTCCAGAACATCAGGGCCGATGCCAGCGCAAAACACCCGATGACCGCCAGCGCAATACGCCAGCTAAAGAAGTCCGTAAAGACCCCGCTCAGCAGGCGTCCGCTCATCCCGCCAATCGAGTTCCCGCTGATGTAAAGCCCCATAGAGAAGGCAACAAAGCTCGGGTGGATCTCCTCGCTGAGGTAAGTCATCCCGACCGCCGCCACGCCGCTGAGCGAGAGCCCAATCAGCGCGCGCATCACCAGAATACCGTGCCAGCTGGTCATCATGGTCGAGAGTAACGTACAGACTGAGGCCAGCATCAGCGCGGTCACCATCACCTGTTTACGGCCAATGGCGTCGGACAGCGGCCCGGTAAAGAGCAGGCCAATCGCCAGCATGCCGGTAGAAATAGAGAGTGAAACGCTGCTGCTGGCAGGCGATACGCCAAATTCATGCGAGAGGACGGGCAGGATCGGCTGAACGCAATAGAGCAGGGCGAAGGTGGCCAGACCGGCGGAAAAGAGCGCCAGCGTGACGCGCATAAATTGGGGGGTACCACGTTTAATGAACTGGACCGGCTGCGGTGCTGCGGGTAAATCATTGATATCTCTTGCCGGATCGATATCAATAGTCGTTGTACGGCTCACACTGTTTCCTTGCTTAAACATCCCCGTGATTTCTGGTGACGGGTATGACCACCTGTTCAGGGTAGGAAAATGTAAATATTCTGTCTAATATATTAATAATCTCAAATGATACTTTAAAGATATGAATATCGAGCTGCGTCATCTTCGTTATTTTGTTGCCGTCGCCGAGGAGCTGCATTTTGGCCGCGCGGCGGCACGGCTGAATATCTCTCAGCCACCGTTAAGCCAGCAGATTCAGATCCTGGAGCAGCAGGTCGGGGCGCGCCTTCTGGCCCGCACCAACCGAAGCGTGAGCCTGACGGCGGCGGGTAAGCAGTTCCTGATCGACAGCCGACAAATCCTGAGCATGGTCGATGACGCCGCCGCCCGTGCAGAACGGCTCTATCTCGGAGAAGCCGGAGAGTTACGAATCGGGTTTACCTCTTCCGCGCCGTTCATCAGCGCCGTCTCGGAGACCCTTTCGTCATTCCGTCGCCACTTTCCGGATGTTCACATTCAGACGCGCGAAATCAACACCCGCGAGCAGATTGCCCCGCTGAATGAGGGGGCGCTGGATCTGGGGCTGATGCGTAACACCCAGCTGCCGGACACGCTGGCGTGGGAGGTGATCCTGCGCGAGCCTCTAATGGCTATGATCCCGCACGATCACCCGCTGGCGTCGCGTCCGTCGGTTTCGCTGGCAGAGCTGGTAAAAGAGCCCTTTGTCTTTTTTGACCCGCAGGTCGGAACGGGTCTGTATGACGATATCCTGGGACTGATGCGCCGCTACGATCTTGCCCCGGTCATCACTCAGGAGGTAGGGGAAGCGATGACTATTATCGGCCTGGTCGCGGCCGGTCTGGGCGTTTCTATTCTTCCGGCCTCCTTTAAGCGGGTGCAGCTGCGCGAAATGCGCTGGGTGACCATTGCCGAAGAGGATGCCGTTTCCGAAATGTGGCTGGTGTGGTCAAAACATCGTGAACAGAGCCATGCCGCACAGCGCTTCAAACAGCAGCTAATGAGCGCCTCTGCCGGGCGGCATTTTCACGGAAAAGAGGGTAAAAATGTGCGGTAAATCACATGGCTAAGTAAATATTTGACGACGGCCATGGAAGTGCTTCACCATAGCAAACAGTTTATTTCGAAGCTCGAAAATAAGGGAGTACGAGGTGGTTGCTGATAGTCAGCCAGGGCATATCGATCAGATTAAGCAGACCAACGCTGGCGCGGTGTATCGCCTGATTGATCAGCTTGGTCCGGTTTCGCGTATCGATCTTTCGCGCCTGGCACAACTGGCACCTGCCAGTATCACCAAGATTGTCCGCGAGATGCTGGAAGCGCACCTGGTTCAGGAGACGGAAATTCAGGAGCCGGGCAGCCGTGGCCGTCCGGCAGTCGGGCTGGTGGTTGAAACGGAAGCCTGGCACTACCTGTCACTGCGCATCAGCCGGGGGGAGATCTTCCTTGCGCTGCGCGACCTGAGCAGCAAGCTGGTGGTGGAAGACCGGCTTGAACTGCCGCTCAACGCGGAGGAACCGCTCCTCGACGCGATTGTCTCGCATATCGATCACTTCTTTATCCGCCATCAGCAGCGGCTTGAACGCTTAACGGCGATTGCCATCACCATGCCGGGAATTATTGATACCGAAAATGGTATTGTTCACCGCATGCCGTTTTACGACGATGTTAAAGAGATGCCGCTGGGTGAGGTGCTGAAAAATCATACCGGCGTGCCGGTCTATATTCAGCATGACATCAGCGCCTGGACGATGGCGGAGGCGCTGTTTGGCGCGTCGCGCGGCGCGCGGGATGTGATTCAGGTGGTCATCGACCATAACGTTGGGGCGGGCGTGATTACCGACGGACGTCTTCTCCACGCCGGGAGCAGTAGCCTGGTGGAAATTGGCCACACCCAGGTCGATCCGTACGGCAAGCGCTGCTACTGCGGGAACCACGGCTGTCTGGAGACCATTGCCAGCGTGGAAAGCGTGCTTGAGCTGGCGCAGGTCAGGCTCAGCCAGTCCATGAGCTCCTCGCTGCACGGACAACCCTTAACGGTGGATTCCCTCTGCGCCGCCGCGCGCCAGGGCGATCTGCTGGCGAAGGACATTATTACCGGCGTGGGTAATAACGTTGGCCGCATTCTGGCCATTATGGTGAACCTCTTCAATCCACAAAAAATCCTTATTGGCTCACCGCTGAGCCAGGCGGCGGAGATCCTCTTCCCGGCAATCTCGGCCTGTATCCATCAGCAGTCGCTTCCCGCCTACAGCAAAAATATTGCGGTAGAAAGCACACAGTTTTCCAACCAGGGAACCATGGCCGGCGCGGCGCTGGTCAAAGATGCCATGTATAACGGCTCGCTGTTGATCCGCCTGTTGCAGGGTTAACTCTTTTCCGCAGATGTAAGAAAAATTGCGCTATCTCAAGCCGGGTAGCGCACGCATCCCGTAGACTTCCTCCACTGAATTATTTACCTGGTTTATATTTTCGAAGCATACCCAAGAGGTGGAGTGAGTCATGCTTAAGCGTTTCTTTGTTACTGGTACAGATACCTCTGTCGGCAAGACCGTCGTATCCCGCGCATTGCTGCAGGCGCTGGCAGCAAGCGGTAAACGCGTGGCAGGGTACAAACCGGTCGCAAAAGGCAGTAAAGAGACGCCAGAGGGATTGCGTAATAAAGACGCCCTGGTGCTGCTAAGCGTCTCGTCACTGGAACTGCCTTATCACGCGGTCAATCCCATTGCGTTAAGCGAAGAGGAGAGCAGCGTAGCGCACAGCGGCCTGATTAATTATCCCCTGTTGTCCGACGGCCTGGCGAACCTGAGCGAAAAGGTGGACCACGTGGTGGTGGAAGGGACAGGCGGCTGGCGCAGCCTCATGAACGACCTGCGCCCGCTTTCTGAATGGGTTGTGCAGGAACAGCTTCCGGTGGTGATGGTGGTGGGTATCCAGGAAGGGTGCATCAACCACGCGCTGCTGACGGCGCAGGCGATCGCCAATGACGGCCTGCCGCTGATTGGCTGGGTAGCAAACCGCATCAATCCAGGCCTGGCGCACTACGCGGAGATCATCGACGTGCTGAGCAAAAAACTGCCCGGACCGCTGGTGGGTGAACTGCCTTACCTGCCGCGCGCCGAGCAGCGCGAGCTAGCGCAGTACATCGATCTCTCTGCCCTCGGTGGCGTGTTGACCGTAGACCGAGTCGTGGCGTAACGTCCGCGACAGCACGGACGCCACCACGCAGGCGACCAGCAGGCCGGGCAGTAAAAAATACTGCCCGGTCATTTCACAGATCATCAGCGCCGACATAATGGGCGCATGCGTGGTCGCGGCAAGTAGCGTTGCCATCCCCGCCAGACCCATCAAAATCGCCGTCTCAGAGCCCGGCAGCCACAGCGCGAACAGCTGTGCGAACAGCATTCCCGTCGCCATACCGACAAACAGCGTAGGTGTAAACACCCCTCCGGGCGCGCCCGATCCGCTGCTCGCCATTACCGCCAGCAGTTTACAGACAAACACCCCGGCAATCACCGACAGCAGCGGCGGGGCGAGCAGAAAAGCCTGTACCACGCTGTAGCCATTCCCCCACACCTTCGGCGTGAGGAGAGACAGCAGCCCGACGATCGCACCGCCCAGCGCCAGCTGCCACGGCGGTGAAAGCTTGAGACGCAGGAAAAGCCCGTGGCTGAAGTCCATCAGCCACATTAGCAGCGGTCCGCAAAGGCCCGCCACCAGCCCCATCGCGACGAGAAGAGCATAATCGGCCGCGGTGAGGATGCCGCTCAGATGGACCGCGTAAAGCGTACCCGCGCCCGGTGCCAGGAGCTGCGTGGTGAGAAGAGCCACCACCGCCGCGATAACCACGGGGCCGAGCGAGGCCAGCATCAGCGTGCCAAACAGAATTTCCGCGATGAACAGGCTTCCGGCCAGGGGGGCGTGATAGGCGCTGGCCATCCCGGCGGCGGCACCGCAGGCTATCCATAATTTCCATTCGGATTTGGGCGTAAAGCGCCGGGCGAATAGGGAGGCGGCGAGGGCGGCAAGCAGGATCATCGCCCCTTCACGCCCGATGGCGCTTCCGCTGGCCACGACCAGCAGCGACGCAAGGGATTTCACAAGGCTGGCGCCGAAGTCAAACTGGCCGTCTCCTGTCTCCAGCGCTTCCATGTAATCGGTGGGGGCATGGGGCCGCTGCGCGGTCAGACGCTGCCATCCCCAGAGCAGCAGACCGGCAGCCAGCCCGCCCAGTGCGGGCGTCAATGCGCGCCGCCAGGGCGAGAGCGACGCGGCGGCATTCACCAGGCTGCCGCTGTCGTTGCTGAGAAGCAGCCACTCCAGCAGGTACATGCTGTGGCGGAATACCGCTACGGCCAGCGCGGCCAGCACGCCGGTGACGGTGGCAATCAGCAGCCGGCGAAACATCGCGCGGATGTCGGGGTACGTATGAAGACGTTGCATGGGGCGCGTTTTAACGGGGACGATACGATATTGTGGCGGGAAATTGCGGGGTTAGCAAAAGGTCTTCGTGCGAAAAGGCCGGGCGATACCCGGCCAGAAAGGTTAGCTGTCGCTATGAATATTGAGCGCCCGACGCGTGCGTCCGGAGCTCAGGTACTCGGCAATATAGTCCTGCGAAATCTCGCCGTTGTAGCGACCGTCCTCATCCACGATCGGCATCCAGCTGGTATTACTCTCATACAGACGTGAAAGCACTACGCGCAGGTTGTCTTCTGCCTTGCCGGTCATGCGGAACGGATGGAGAATGTCTGCGCAAGTACCGCTGGCGTTACGCGCTTCGCGACGCTTCACAAAGCCCAGCGGTTTGCCGTGCTCGTCGACCACCGTAACGGCCCGAATGTCGTTATCATCCATGGTCGCAAAGGCTTCGGGAAGCGGAGTAGAACCTCGCACCGTAATGGTCGGCTGCTGGTCAGTCACGTCGCCCGCCGATACCAGCAGCAGACGCTTCAGCGTCCGGTCCTGACCGACAAACGAGCCGACAAACTCGTTCGCCGGTTTCGCCAGCAGTTCATCCGGGCTGGCGCACTGCACGATTTTCCCCTGACGGAACACCGCAATACGGTCGCCGAGCTTCAGGGCTTCGTCGATATCGTGGCTGACCAGCATGACGTTTTTTTTCAGCTTGCGCTGCATCTCCAGGAACTGGTTCTGGATCACCTCGCGGTTGATCGGGTCCACCGCGCCAAAGGGTTCATCCATCAGGAGTACCGGAGGATCAGCAGCCAGGGCGCGGATCACGCCGATACGCTGCTGCTGGCCCCCGGACATCTCGCGCGGGTAGCGGTTGAGGAACTTATGCGGATCCATCGCCACCATATCCATCAGCTCTTCGGCGCGGCTTTTACAGCGCGCTTTATCCCAGCCCAGCATGCGCGGCACGACGGTGATGTTCTCTTCGATGGTCATGTTCGGGAACAGGCCAATCTGCTGGATCACGTAGCCAATGTTGCGGCGCAGGGTGACGGTGTCCATCCCGCTGGTGTCTTCGCCGTTGATCAGGATTGTCCCGCTGCTTGGAGTAATGAGGCGGTTAATCATCTTCAGGGTTGTGGTCTTCCCGCAGCCGGATGGGCCGAGCAGGACGCACATTTCCCCTTCGGGTACGGTCAGGTTAACGTTGTCGACGGCCTTAAAGGTCTGGCCGTGCTTCTGCGAAAATTGTTTGGTGAGGTTTTCCAGTTTTATCATTATCGAATCCCCTTTGGAGTCAGAACCACCTGCAGACGATGCAGCAGCCAGTCGAGCACAATCGCTAAAAGACAAATCATCAGCGCGCCCGCAATCAACATGCGAATATCGCTTCCGCCGATGCCGTTGAGCAGCAGCAGGCCCAGACCACCCGCGCCGATCACCGCGGCAATCGCCATCACGCCGATATTCATCACCACGGCGGTGCGGATCCCGCCGAAAATCACCGGCAGCGCCATCGGGATCTCGACCCAGCGCAGCCGCTGCCAGAAGGTCATGCCGATGCCGCGTCCGGCTTCGCGCAGGCCCGGCGGCAGGCTGTCGAGCGCCGTATGGGTGTTACGCACAATCGGCAGCAGCGAGTAGAGAAACACCGCCGTAATCGCGGGCAGGGCGCCAATTCCCTGACCGATCAGCGAAAACAGCGGGATCATCAGCCCAAACAGGGCGATGGACGGAATGGTCAGCACGATGGTGGCTATCCCCAGCACCGGCGTTGCCAGCCACCTGTGGCGGACAATCAGAATGCCCAGCGGTACGCCGATGATGATGGCTAAACCTACGGCCAGCGCCACCAGCCACAGGTGCTGAAGGGTGAGGGTTAAGAGGTAATCCCAGTTGTCCAGAATGTAGTGAATCGTCTCCATAGCGCCTCCTACAGCAGCTGTTTGCTACGCAGGAAATCGCGGGCGACCTGCTGCGGTGACTGATGGTCGATATCCACCTTCTTGTTCAGCTCGGTGATAACGTCGTTGTTGAGCTGCGCCGAGAGGGTGTTGAGCGCCTCTTCCAGGCCGGGGTTGGCCTCCAGCGTGTCCTTACGCACCACCGGCGTCACCGCGTAGCTCGGGAAGAAGCCTTTATCATCTTCCAGCACCTTGAGGTCGAAGCCTTTCACGCGCCCGTCGGTGGTGTAAATCAGACCGGCGTCAACGAAGCCGTCGCGCACCGCGTTATAGACCAGACCGGGGTCCATCTGGCGGATTTGCGGGCGGTCCAGATCCATCTTGTAGGCCGCCTGAAGCGGCTTCATGCCGTCGCTGCGTCCGGCAAATTCCAGGTCCAGGCCAAGCAGCCAGTTTTTGTCCGGGTTGGTTTTACGGATCTGCTCAATCTTCGCCACCATCTCCGACATGGTGTTGATGTGTTCCGCCTCGGCGCGCTTGCGCTGCATGGCGAAAGCGTAGGTGTTGTTCATGTCGGCGGGCTTGAGCCAGACCAGACCGTGCTTTGCGTCCAGGCGTTTCACCGTCTCGTAAGACTCCTGCGGCGACATGCGCTTGTTGATGTGGTTAAAGATGATCAAGGACGTGCCGGTGTACTCCCAGGTCATGTCAATCTGCTTGTTGATCATCGCGTTGCGGGAGATCACCGTGGCAATGTTGGTTTGCGGCTGGACCTGAAAACCTTTCTTTTGCAGGTACTGCACGGTCATCGCCGAGAGTATGTGCTGCTCGGTAAAGCTCTTGGTCGCCAGAATCAGCGGGGCCGCCATCGCCTGGCTGGTGAACAGCGCCGCGGCACACAGCGCCGTCAGGCCGGAAAACAGTCTCATAAAAGCTCCTTGTTATTGTTATCGAGCGAGATGGGGACTCATCGCGCGACCCAGCGCCGCCAGCAGGGTATCGAGGATCAGGGCGAACAGGGCGGTGGCCGCCGCGCCGAGGATCAGGGTCGGGAAATCGTTCAGGTAAATACCGGGGAATATCAGCTCGCCGTAGCTGCTGGCGCCAATCAGGAACGCCAGCGGTGCGGTACCGACGTTAATGGCGGTGGCGATGCGGATCCCCGAGAGCATGACCGGCCAGGCGGCTGGCAGCTCAACCTGACGCAGACGCTGCCATTTGGTCATCCCGATGCCGTTTGCCGCTTCCAGCAGCGACGGCGGGACCGAGCACAGCCCGGCGTAGGTGTTACGCACGATCGGCAGCAGCGAGGCGAGGAACAGGGCGATGATGGCGGGCGTATCGCCAATGCCAATCACCACCATCGCCAGCGCCAGAACGGCCAGCGGCGGCAGCGTGTTGCCGACGTTAAAGATTTGCATCACATATTCGGCGATACCCCGCGCGGCCGGGCGGCTCAGCAGAATACCGGCTGGAATACCCACCAGCAGGGCAAAAAACATCGATGAGAAAACCAGAATCATGTGCTGTTGCCCGAGATAAACCAGGTCAACCTGGCGCGCCTTAATCGTCTCCATCCCGATCCCCCAGACGAGGAGGGCGAGGACCACGATAATTGCGCCGACAAACAGCAGCGAACGTTTGAGTAATGGGTGCATTGCGGTGTGTCTCCCTGTGCGCATGCGTTATAGCAACCACCGGTTGCCTGTTGTTATGCCATGTTTCGGCAGGGGTATTTCACCTATAGCAAGCGTTTGGGAAGGGTTCCAGCGAAGGGGTAAAATCAGTAACCCTATGAAAACGGGGACAACCTCGGTTTAAGCCTTATGGCGTAAGGGCTGATTGAGGGGCAGGCAGAATAGTCCTAAAGCGAATTTTTATATGTGACAGTGTCACATCTAAAAGGCTCATACGCCGAATATCGGACATTCACTTCAGAGAGAGGCACGAACCCGTCGAACCCGCGTCGAGACGGTGATAATTGAAACGGTAGCGACAACGGCGAGCATCAACCCGAGCGCCAGCATGGCGTTAAACCCGATCCATCTGAACAGCAGCAGCCCCGCGATACCGCCAGTAATGAACGAGAACAGGGTGGTTAAGTGAGTTTTTAGCTGGCTTTTTTGCGCCGCCGTATCTTTGGAGTAATCCCTGCGCAGCATCGCCACCATTACCGAGGCCAGGGAGATCCCCGCGTCCGTCAGCGTGCCGGTAATGTGCGTCGATCTCACCCGTCCGCCGGAAAGCTGCGTGGAGGTGGAGTTGTGAATGCCCATTAGTCCGCACAGAAAAAGAATGATCACGCGGTTGCTGGTGAGGGCATAAAAATACATCTCGTAGAAGGAGACGCCGGTCAGTAATAACCCTTCGACAAACAGGATCTGGCAAAAAACCAGCCTGACGTTATGGATAATGCCCCATATTACTATCATGCGCGCAACAATGGCGCCTGCGACAAAAGAGAGAATAATCGAGCCGAAAAAAATGATATCGCTCAGATCGGTGGAAGAGACTTCGCTGGATAACTGTGAGGTGTTGCCGGTCATGTGTGAGGGGAAAAAACCAAATGCCCCGAGGGCGATGGCATTCAGCAAACCTGCCGAGGTCGCCAGCCAGAGAGCAAGCCGGCGATCCTCCTTATGCGTTCGTTCTTTCTTGAGTCTAATCAGCAAGAATACCTCCGGGTTGAGCTTTGCCTGAATAGTCAGGCTAGCAAAGCCGTACAACGGGCTGTCCAGGATATGGCTTAATTATTATTCCCTCTGACGACTTTCAGGGTTTAGTAATTAATTAAAATATCCTTACTCAAAATGGGGGGGCGAATGCTTTAAATCATGCCGTTATTGCCGTGACGCAAAAACGCCGGTCGCTGGTTAAGGCGTTCAAACCAGGCCTCGAGCGCGGGCACGTCGGGCTTATCAAAGGGCGTCATTTTCCAGCGATTCACCGACAGCCCAAGCACTACGTCCGCAAGGGTAAACGTCTCGCCCGCCGCAAAGGCCCCGGTGCGCTGCAGCTGGTTTTCCAGAATGGTGATGCAGTGGTTCCACTCTTTTATTCCCGCCGCAATGCGCTCAGGGTCGTTAAAGTCCGGGTTTTTACGCCCCAGTGCCGGGAAGACATAGCGCCATGCGTTGTTAAATTCGGTTGCCTGCCAGTCCATCCAGCGCTCAACGTTGGCGCAAGCCTGGGGTTCTGCGGGCAGCAGATCGTGACGCCCGGCCTTGCGCGCCAGGTAACGGCAGATGGCGTTGGACTCCCACAGCACGAAATCGTCATCGATCAGCACCGGCACCATGGCGTTGGGGTTCAGCGCGCGGAAGGCATCCGTTTCCGTTGACGCAAAACCGCTGCCGTAATCTTCCTGTTGATACGCAAGGCCCGCTTCTTCGCAGGTCCAGAGCACTTTCCGCACGTTAATGGAGGTGGTTTTGCCGAGGATGTTAATCATGTCGCCGCTTCTCTTCAGAGTGATGAATCGTTTAAAAACAATACACCAGCGGTTGAGAAAAGCGTCAATAAATCATCCGGCGAGTGATTTGTGAAGACGCGAAAGCAGAAGCGTCAACACAACCGCGCCCAGGAGCAACATGCCGCTCATTGCAAACGTGCTCTGCCAGCCGCTATGGTCGAATACCAGGCCACCGGCCGTTGAACCCAGCGCAATAGAAAGCTGGATTACGGCGACCATTAATCCGCCGCCGGCTTCAGCATCTTCCGGCAGGGTTCGCGCAATCCATGTCCACCATCCCGTTGGTGCCGCCGTCGCCAGCATCCCCCAGAAGCCTAACAGCAGGGAAACGAGCCACACGCTGTGGCCGGTTAGTATCAACACGCCTGCTATCACGGCCATCAGCAGGGGAATGGCGATTAGCGTCAGGTAAAACGCGGCGTTCAGGACCAGAGCAACAAGCAGCGTGCCAACAAATCCCGCGACGCCTATGGTGAGTAAAATCAGCGATAAGCCGGAGGGGGTGACGCGTGTGACGGTTTCGAGAAACGGCCGCACATAGGTAAACAGCGCAAACTGTCCCATAAAGAACAGGCCGCAGGCCAGCAGACCGATGGAAACCACCGGCTGGCGGAATAGCCGAAAGGCGGATGCGCGTGACGCCGTATTTTTATTGCCGTTCATATCGGGCAGGCTAAAGCATTGCCAGAGGAACGCCACTGTCGCCACGGGAACCTGGCACAGGAAGGCGCCGCGCCAGCCAATGGTGGCGCCGAGATAGCTTCCGAGCGGGGCGGCGACTACCGTCGCCAGCGCGTTCCCCCCGTTGAATATCGCCAGCGCGCGAGATACCTGATGCTGCGGAACGAGGCGAATGGCCGTGGCGGCAGACATGGACCAGAACCCGCCTATAGCGATACCGATCAGCGCGCGGCCGGTCATATAAACCAGATAGTTTGGGGCGAAAGCGATAATCATCCCCGAGAGCGCCATCAGGAGCGTCATGCCCAGCAGAAGGTGTTTGCGGTTCATATTCCCGGCAAGCCGGGAAAGGAAGAGGCTGGTCAGAACCGCCAGCGCGCCGGAAATCGCGATCCCCTGGCCAGCGAGCCCCTCCGTAACGCCCAAATCTCTGGCAAGGGGCGTGAGCAGGCTGACGGGCATAAATTCCGAGGCAATCAGGACAAATACGCACAGGGTCATGGCAAAAATACCGCCCCAGTGCGCGCGTTCCTCATTCTGTGAGGAGGCAGGATTCAGAGTGGACATAGTCATCTTTCACAAAGCGCCGCCCGCTCAACACGGGCGGCGAAGAGGTTTATTTCAGGCTGGTTTTGAAAAACTGTTCAAACTGGCCGAACGGGATTTTCCCGGCAACGTTGTCGTAGAGATCGACATGGTTTGCGCCAGGGACAATCACCAGTTGCTTCTGTTTGCTGCCGACCGCTTTAAACGCATCTTCTGCAAAGTAGCGGGAGTGTGCTTTTTCGCCGGTTACGATAAGCGTCGGGATAGTAATTTCCCCGGCGTAGCTCAGCAGCGGCATATTCATAAAGGATAATGGCGTGGTCGCGGTCCACGCGCCGGTGGAGTTGACGGAACGCGCGTGGAAGCCTCGCGGCATGCGGTAGTAGTCATAAAACTCCTTCAGTACCGGATGCGGGTCTGCTGGCAGCGTCACTGGCAGAATACGTTCAGCCGCCGTCACTTTGCCGTTCTCGTCGACATAAATGTCATGGCCGCGGTGCGCGAAGGTACCATTCTCTGCATCTTTCCAGCGCTGTTCGTTCAGATACTGCAGAACGGCGCGGCGGTCAGACGTTGAGTAGCGATCTTTCCCGTCGCCCACGCCGTGACCCATCGCCCGGCTCATGTCGTACATCACGCTGGTGGCGACCGCTTTCACGCGGGTGTCCATGGAGGCCGCATTCAGCGCCATACCGCCCCAGCCGCAGATTCCGAGAATACCAATGCGATTACGATCAACCTCTTTCTGCAATCCCAGGAAATCCACCGCCGCGCTAAAGTCTTCAGTGTTGATATCCGGAGAGGCGACGTTGCGCGGCTGGCCGCCACTTTCGCCCGTATAGGACGGATCGAATGCCAGGGTCACAAACCCATTTTCCGCCAGGGTCTGCGCATACAGACCGCTGGACTGCTCTTTGACCGCGCCAAATGGACCACTTACCGCAATCGCCGCCAGCTTGTGGTCACCGCGGTTTTTAGGAAGATACAGATCGCCCACCAGGGTGATCCCGTATCGGTTCTGGAAGGACACCTTGCGGTGATCGACTTTGTCACTTTCGGCGAAGGTTTTATCCCATGTGCTCACCATCGAAACAGGCGCGTTTGGGTTGGTGGTTTCTGCATAGCTCATTGTTGTCACTCCACTTAATGATGCACATAGCAGCATCGCAACAGACAGTTTTTGGGCGAATGTTTTCATGAATATGGACCCTGGGTTGTTGTGTTGCGGTCATTATAGTTAGCAGAAATAGTGCTGATTAGAGGCCAAAAGCTGCTAGGATTCATATCATATTGTTATAAATTGGTGAGCATGATGGCGAAACGGGAAAACTATAATGAGCTTTACCTGTTCATGCAGGTGGTACGGGAGGGGAGCTTCACGGCGGCTGCGCAGCGGCTTGGGCTGGCGCAATCCGGGATCAGCCGCTCGGTTCGCGAGCTGGAAGAGCGGTTGGGCGTTCAGCTTTTGGTCCGCACCACGCGTAAGCTGTCGCTCACCCACGCGGGGGAACAGCTTTATCAGACAGCCGAGTCCGCGTTCGATACGCTCGATACGGGCCTGGCGACCCTGGCACACTATCGTCAGACGCCGTCCGGCACGGTACGTATTAATGCCAGCCAGCACGCTATCGACAAATGTCTGCTGCCAAAGCTCGCCATTTTTAAACAACGTTACCCGGACATCAGGCTGGAACTGATGAATGAAAGCCGCTTCGTCGACATTATCGCCGAGCGGTTCGATGCGGGTGTCAGACTCGGGCCGGAAGTGGGGCAAGGAATGATTGCAGTGCGTATCACGCCTGATATGGAAATGGCCGCAGTGGCTGCCCCGGAACACTTCAGACGCTTCGGTTTTCCGCAGACACCTGCGGATTTAGTGACGCACCCCTGCATTGCCTACCAGTTTGCCGACGGTAGTGACTATCAGTGGGAGCTGGTGCAGGACGGGAAAAAAATCACCCATAGGCCTGAGGGGCAATGGGCGCTGTCTGACAGCTATATGGAAGCCGAAGCCGCCAGGCTGGGACTTGGGCTGGCCTATGTTCCAGTGGAGCTGGTGGCTGACGATCTGGAACGCGGAACGCTTATCCGGGTTTTGCAGCGCTTTAGCCTGCGCATGGACGGACTGTATCTCTATTATCCGCACCGTAACGTGTCGCCTGCGCTTAGAGCGGTGATTGATACGCTGAAAATTTAGGGCGGCGTTGTCTTTCTGGAATACGCCTCGTCAACCGTAAATTAAGCGCAGGAAATCCCTGGAAAATAACTTTCTGCAATTGACATCCTTTATTGGACACAAAACAACTCCTACATTTCAGCCTGTTTCTCTAATCTGAAAAGCGGTAAAACCGGAATTGAATTATCACGCGAAATGTTTCGAAGTCAGAAAACGATCAGTACCCACAAACGAAAGATTATGGTAAAGCTGGGAGTAAAAAATGATCTGGAACTGCGCAAAGCGATACACAAGCTTCAGCCGCCGCATTGATGCGGCAGCTGTTCTTCCGTCAGGTCATTTATCGCCTGGTATTCGCTGTCTGATATAACGACCCTACGTTAATGACCAGTTAATGCGTTTAATATTTTTCAGGCAATTTATTAATTTTTTTAAGGATACCTCGATTGATCTCTATATAACCACCGATACGTAAATCGCCCAGTATTTTCATAACACGACTGCGTGAAAGTCGGGTTTTTTCCAGAATATAATCACTGACGTTGACATGATCGCTGAGCGCTTCATCTTCATTCATCAGGGAAATCAAATTCAGTCGTATCAGCTCATAGGTTGAGAGCCCGACGGATGAATAGTGGGCGAGGAGCAATTGACGGACGGCATACATATAACAGTATGAGGCATCTTTCCATAAACCCTGGGTATTGATGATGTCAAGCATCTCTTTTGTAGGTAGGATCTCATAGCTAACGCTTTTGTAGGCTTTTATAAAAATGCCGTCGTGGATGTCAATTAATTCGTTCATACCCGTAATTATCGGGGCTCTGATATATTTGATTAGAAGCCGATCGCTGCTTCTGTATATCGCAACGACTCCCTCATGCAGGATAAACGTTACTGGCTCAGCTTGCTTCTCCAGCGTAATGAGCTGACGTGGCTTAGCACTCTGGATCCGCTTGCTGTCAGAGACTGCCTTGATCAGTGCATTATAATGTGTTTCAGGTTTCATGCTTTTGGTTACCAAAAAATAATAATTCTTAATATATGATAGAAGACTTTTTGAAAAAGATGATAAAAATTCCGAATCAGAACATATCGGAACAATCGTTCTGGAGGTTTATAAGGTTCTGATCAGAATATTGGGTTGGGAGTGCTCGCTTCATCTGGACATCCTGGGGAGGAAGAAACAAATATGAAACCGCCTTCCGATAGCGGTTTTACGTGCGGAACCTGACCTTAGTGGTATGCCAGTGACATGGTAATAACAGGGCCGATTTTACGGGGTGTGGCGCCATAGGCCATACTCAAAGCGCGTGTATGCATCTGAAACGTCGGCCTGCCAACGGCTGAGGCGGTATCGATAGACCACGTTTTTCCGTCGCTGTAGGACTCATCAGAAGATCCTTCAAGCCGCTCGCCAGTAACATGCCAGTTGAGCTTATCACTCTGTTTTTTTGAGTCGGTTTCCTTAAGCGCGACAGAGCGATTGATCAGTTTGGTACTGGTGGACACGGCAATCTGTTGAGTATTATTTTCCCGAGGCGCAGATGGGATCGCCATGACGCGAAGCCTGTGCATCGACTCTTTATACTGGGAAAGTGTGCCTGGAATAATAAGGCGCATTAGGTTCTCTTTAGCCTCCGGGTTGCGCACGCTTAATGATAATTCTTTTTAGCCGCTTCATATAAAAAACGGATGCCGTTAATATTAACAATTTCACAGATATTATAGCTAAGGGCAATTGCATCGCAGCCAGTTTAATCTACGTAATATTACTCTCAATCCTGATTCCACAATAAATAATTGAAATAAATCCCGTGAAATCAATGCCTTGAGTTTCTTGTGGATATTAAAATATGATACTGCTGAAGTTAAGAAAAGTCTTTTTTTGTATGTCCTTAAAAGGATTATGTGCTGGTTGTTACATCATCGTTAACGTTTTTATTTATCCGCTATTATCGTAAAGCCGCGTTCATGAATGAAACAGCCTCATATACCCGCAGACAGAATAGAGATTTTTAGGCGTTATTACCCTGGTTTTGGCCTGGGAGCAGGGCTGAACTCTAACTTGAAAGTGATGTTGATTTTTCTTTAATAAAACGAAAATGAAAGGAAAACGCCGTTCTGTAAAGAATAAATGGTGTCAATTATTACGGGGCGCATTATGGCATCTATTATTATGTACCCGGGAAATGAGATGTTTAAAGCTGGCACCCTGACCGCTGCGCCAATCCTACATGCTGTACTTACCGATTGGCACAGGCTGGAAGAACACATACCGGAACTGCTAATTAAATGGCGTGGTTTATAACCTACAGCGCAGCATTCGAGTCAGGCATGCGGGACGAACGAATACTCAAACAACCGTTACGGGTCAATAAAATCGTTAATATCAATCAGCTGTGGATCCCTTCTGACAGCTAAAAAAGCCGTAAGCGGTTATCTGCTTACGGCTTTCGGATCGTGATGATTTTCTGACAATCAGGCCGCTTTCACAGCCCTGATTTTTTTCGTGTCAGCCGCATCGGATTCTGTTTTATCCGTTGCAGCTGGAGCATTGAGATCGGGAAGCTTGCTGGTACGCAGAATATGCTGCACGGTTTCTTTCTGCTCGGCGAGATGCAGGCCAAGATTTTCAGCCTGCGTTTCATCCATCTGCATTCCGCTTTGCAACAGCCAGTCGGTGAACGCGTCTGCCATATCGAGCAGCTTGTCGTGAGCGTCAGCCTCTTTCTTACTGGCAAATGTCATTTTCTCTTCACCTTTTCTAACGACAACAAATTTTGTTTCAACAGCCATTATGCGCACCTCATACTGTAATTATGTACAGTATAACTGTTCCCGGTTTATCTTGCAGCTAAAAAGTGAGCACATTTCTAGCGAGAAGGGGGGACATTCGAAAATCGTGCGCTGATCGCATCACGTTCATACCCCTGCGGCTGCGTAAGTATCTGGTATAAATCAGGACGACGACCGTGGATCCAGCGGCGTCCGGTGCTCATAGCAAGCAGGCTCAAATCCAGCTCAGCGCTCACCATCGCATCTTCTGCCGCCCAGGTTTCATTCACGATCCTTCCATACGGGTCGAGGATCATGGCATTGCCCGTGCGCACCTCGTCGTCATCCGCACCGACACCGTTGCTGAAGAGAAGAAATACTCCATTGTCATGCGCGCGGGCCGGCAGCCAGCGCATGAGCCATTTCCGGCCGCTTGGTCCTTTGAATGCGGCCGTAATTTCTTCCCTGCGCGTTTCCCGCTCTTCCCAGAGCGCCAGCGGAACAGGCTTCATACCGTGAGGGCTGCGGGAATCGGTACCGCCTGTCTGGTGCGGAGCGAGAAGAATATCGGCACCCAGCAGCGCCGTCGCGCGCACATTTTCGACCAAATTATTGTCCCAGCAAATCAGGATCCCGACCTTCACGCCCCACGGTGTATCAAAAACGGTAAAGTTATCCCCGCTGCTGATGGCCGGATGTTCAAAAGCATGGAGCTTACGATGCGTGTGCATTGAGCCATCCGGCATACAGGCAACATACGCATTGTAGAGGCGACCATCGTCGGCGCGTTCAATAAGCCCGGCGCCAATAAGCATTTGATGTTTTATCGCCAGGGAGCGAATGAGCGTCAGGGAAGGGCTGTCAACAATCGGCTCTGCCAGCGCAGACACCTGCGCAGCGGTAAGCTTAGGGACATGCCAGTAGCCGGTGATGCACATTTCAGGGAATGTAAGAATGTTCACCTGCTCAAGCGCCGCCTGTTCAATAAATTTCTCCATTATCAGGAGGTTGTATTTTTTGTTACTGGCCTGATGCTGAAACTGTACGGCTGCCGCCTTTAAGGATGTCAGTTCGTTCATGATGCGTCTCCGGTTGTCATCGAGACTGAATTACATAACGATTATCAATAACTGTATAATCAAAACATTTCTTAATTTGATAACCATCTGGAATGCGAAAATGAACACCCGGCTGCTAAAGGCGTTTTTGATGCTGGCGGAAAAAGGTAATTATGCCGATGCGGCGCGGGCGCTGTTTATCTCGCAGCCGGCATTGACCAAACAGATTAATCTCCTCGAATCCCTGGTGAATATGTCTCTTTTTTCACGAGGTCGTCACGGCGCAATGCTGACGGCCAGCGGCAGGCGTTTGCTGCCAGAGGCTGAAAAAGTGGTCAGGCAGACCCGGCAATTTCTGCAGCATGCTGAGCGGGTATCGAAAGGGGTTGAAGGGCATATTTCCGTCGGGTTCGGACTCTCAAGCTTTTATCTGGCGCCACGCTGTATCGCTGACTTTCGTCGGGACTATCCGGAAGTAGAAATGTCATTGACGGATCTGCCTTCCTTCCAGCAGTACGAGCGTTTACAAAATGATGAGCTACAGGTCGGTTTTGTCAGGGTTCCTCCCCCCGTGGCGCTTGAATACCTGCCTCTATTTACCGACCGGCTAGTCCTGGTTGCGCCCGCCGCGTCGCCGACACTGTCTGCCGCAGAGTGGCTCACGAAACGCCCTCTGTTGCGGCTGTATGATGAGCGAGGAAGAGGTCTAAACGCGCAGATTGACCGCTTCCTGCATAACAACGGTCTTTTCATCTCATCGACTCAGCTGACTGATGATATCCAAACTATCGTCGCGATGGTGATTGCGGGTATCGGTGTGGCCATTTTGCCCACCAGCGTGACGCATATCGCGCCGCCGGAGCTGGTGATTATTCCGCTCATGGGTGAATCAATCAGCTGGAAGGTAGGCATCGCCTGGGACGCAAGCAGGGAGGATGTCATCCGTGACAATTTCATTGCTAGCGTAGCTGCTGCGTTTCCGGGCCACCCATACTCCGCCGCCATGCCCCAGGCGCCTGACCATACTGACGCTTAAAGCTGCGGTTGAAGGACTGCTGGGAGTCGAAGCCCAGTGCGATCGCCACGTTCAGAATCGGCTCATCGCTGCGGGTTAAGCGCTCAACCGATTTTTGCAGCTTTTGCGCGCGAATATACCCGGCGAGGGGATAGCCGGTATGCTCTTTGAAGAGGCGCTGGAGGTGCCATTTTGAGTAGCCGGACCGCCTGGCGACGGACTCAATGTCCAGACGGCTATCCAGGTTGTTGTCGATCCAGTCGAGTAAATCATGCATAAATGCGCCAGTGTTCATCTGGTTACTCCCACGCTGCCTGTCAAAAGGTATCTTTGTCTGTTGCATTAAAAGGTGGCGCGTTTTTGTATTAATTGCAAGTTTTATTGTTGCATTTAAATCCCTGACCGAAACGGGTCTTTTCACATCCGCTCAAATAGCACATAAAGTGCAACAATTATTCTTGCACTTAGTTAAGCGCCTTCCTACAATCGCCGCGATAGTGTATTCGCAACTGTTACAGTTTTGTGGCGATGAACGACACAAATGGCCTTGAGACAGCCACCGGACAAAGGAAGTGGCGCAGTGCCTCCTGCTGCGTCTTGCCCGGCGGCGACAATTACCGGAATAAAAATAATGAGCCTGCAAAAAACTTGGGGTAACTTTCATCTGAACGCGCTGGGGGCCATGTTGCTCTCCGTGCTGCTCGTCGGATGCGACAACAGCGTCGCGCAAAACGCCGCGCCGCCTGCGCCCGCCGTCAGCGCTGCTGACGTGGTGGTGAAATCCATAAGCCAGTGGGATAGCTTTAACGGCCGGATTGAAGCGGTGGAGAGCGTTCAGCTCCGTCCGCGCGTTTCCGGCTACATTGATAAAGTGAATTACACCGACGGCCAGGAAGTGAAGAAGGGCGAGGTGCTGTTCACGATTGATGACCGAACCTATCGCGCGTCGCTGGAACAGGCGCAGGCGAACCTGGCGAGAGCTAAAACGCAGGCCAGCCTGGCGCAAAGCGAGGCTAACCGTACCGATAAGCTGGTCAATACCAACGTTGTCTCCCGTGAAGAGTGGGAGCAGCGTCGTTCGGCCGCCACTCAGGCGCAGGCCGATATTCGCGCCGCGCAGGCGGCAGTGGACGCGGCGCAGCTCAACCTGGACTTCACCAAAGTCACCGCGCCTATCGACGGTCGCGCCAGCCGGGCGCTGATCACCAGCGGAAACCTGGTGACGGCGGGTGACACCGCCAGCGTTCTTACCACGCTAGTCTCGCAGAAAACGGTTTACGTCTACTTTGACGTAGACGAGTCGACCTATCTTCACTACCAGAATCTTGCCCGCAGCGGGCAGGGGGCGTCCAGCAATCATACGGCGCTTCCGGTTGAGATTGGCCTGACGGGCGAGGAGGGATATCCCCACCAGGGCAAAGTGGACTTCCTGGATAACCAGCTGACGCCGAGTACCGGCACCATCCGTATGCGCGCGCTGCTGGATAACGCGCAGCGTCAGTTCACGCCGGGACTTTTTGCCCGCGTACGCCTGCCGGGCAGCGCGGAGTTCAAAGCCACGCTTATCGACGACAAAGCGGTGCTGACCGATCAGGATCGTAAGTACGTTTATATCGTCGATAAAGAGGGGAAAGCGCAGCGCCGCGACATCACGCCGGGCCGTCTGGCAGACGGTTTACGCATCGTGCGGCAGGGGCTGAACCCTGGCGATAAAGTCATCGTCGAGGGTTTACAAAAAGTGTTTATGCCGGGGATGCCGGTTAACGCGAAAACCGTTGCCATGACCGCCGCCAGCGCCCTCAACTGATCCCTTGACCTGAGAATCCATCCATGGACTTTTCCCGCTTTTTCATCGACAGGCCGATTTTTGCCGCGGTGCTGTCGATTCTGATTTTTATCACAGGGTTAATCGCCATCCCGCTACTGCCGGTGAGCGAATATCCTGACGTCGTGCCGCCAAGCGTGCAGGTTCGCGCGGAATACCCGGGCGCCAACCCGAAAGTGATTGCTGAGACCGTGGCGACGCCGCTGGAAGAGGCGATCAACGGCGTTGAGAACATGATGTACATGAAGTCCGTCGCGGGCTCCGACGGCGTGCTGGTGACCACCGTCACCTTCCGTCCGGGTACCGATCCGGATCAGGCGCAGGTGCAGGTGCAAAACCGCGTCGCGCAGGCCGAAGCGCGTCTGCCGGAAGACGTGCGGCGTTTGGGGATTACCACCCAGAAACAGTCCCCGACGCTGACGCTGGTGGTGCATCTGTTTTCGCCCAACGGTAAGTACGACTCCCTTTATATGCGTAACTACGCCACGCTGAAGGTGAAGGACGAGCTGGCGCGCCTGCCGGGCGTCGGCCAGATCCAGATTTTCGGCTCGGGTGAATACGCAATGCGCGTCTGGCTGGATCCCAACAAGGTGGCGGCCCGCGGGCTGACCGCGTCGGACGTGGTCACGGCGATGCAGGAGCAGAACGTTCAGGTATCCGCCGGGCAGCTTGGCGCCGAGCCGCTGCCGAAAGAGAGCGATTTCCTGATCTCCATTAACGCCCAGGGGCGTCTGCATACCGAAGAAGAGTTCGGCAATATTGTCCTGAAAACGACGCAAGACGGTACGGTCGTCCGCCTGCGCGACGTGGCGCGTATCGAAATGGGGTCCGGCAGCTATGCGCTGCGTTCCCAGCTGAACAATAAAGACGCGGTCGGGATTGGTATCTTCCAGTCGCCGGGGGCGAACGCCATTGATTTGTCTAACGCGGTGCGCGCGAAAATGGACGAACTGTCCACGCGCTTCCCGGCAGATATGAAGTGGGCGGCACCTTACGATCCGACCGTTTTCGTGCGCGACTCCATCCGTGCGGTCGTGCAAACGCTGCTGGAGGCGGTGGTGCTGGTGGTGCTGGTGGTGATCCTGTTCCTGCAAACCTGGCGCGCGTCGATCATTCCGCTGATCGCGGTGCCGGTTTCGGTGGTGGGTACCTTCAGTATTCTCTACCTGCTGGGCTTCTCGCTGAATACCCTGAGTTTGTTCGGGCTGGTGCTGGCCATCGGCATCGTGGTGGACGACGCCATCGTGGTGGTGGAAAACGTCGAGCGAAACATAGAAGAGGGGCTTGCTCCGCTTGCGGCGGCGCATCAGGCGATGCGCGAAGTGTCCGGGCCGATTATCGCGATTGCGCTGGTGCTGTGCGCGGTGTTTGTGCCGATGGCGTTTCTCTCGGGCGTTACCGGGCAGTTCTACAAGCAGTTTGCGGTGACGATCGCGATATCTACGGTAATTTCAGCGATTAACTCGCTGACGCTCTCTCCGGCGCTGGCGGCACTGCTGTTAAAACCGCACGGCGCGCCGAAAGATTTCCCGACCCGGCTTATCGATCGTCTGTTCGGCTGGATTTTCCGTCCGTTCAACCGCTTTTTCCATCGCAGCTCGAACGGCTATCAGGGGCTGGTGGGCAAAACGCTGGGACGACGCGGCTCGGTATTTGTGGTGTATCTGCTGCTGCTCTGTGCCGCAGGCGTCATGTTTAAAGCGGTGCCCGGCGGGTTTATTCCGACGCAGGATAAGCTGTACCTGATTGGCGGCGTGAAGATGCCGGAAGGTTCGTCGCTGGCGCGCACCGACGCGGTGATCCGCAAAATGAGCGAAATCGGGATGAATACCGAAGGCGTGGACTACGCGGTTGCTTTCCCGGGACTGAACGCGCTGCAGTTCACCAACACGCCGAATACCGGCACGGTCTTCTTTGGCCTGAAGCCGTTCGACCAGCGTAAACATACTGCGGCGGAAATTAACGCGGAGATCAACGCGAAAATCGCGCAAATTCAGGAAGGGTTTGGCTTCTCCATTCTGCCGCCGCCGATTTTAGGGCTGGGTCAGGGGTCGGGCTATTCCCTGTACATCCAGGACCGCGGTGGTCTGGGCTATGGCGCGCTGCAAAATGCGGTTAACACCATGTCCGGCGCGATTATGCAGACGCCGGGAATGCACTTCCCGATCTCAACCTACCAGGCTAACGTTCCGCAGCTGGACGTGCAGGTCGACCGTGACAAGGCGAAAGCGCAGGGCGTATTGCTGACCGATCTTTTCGGTACGCTGCAAACCTATCTTGGCTCGTCTTACGTGAATGACTTCAACCAGTTCGGCCGTACCTGGCGCGTGATGGCGCAGGCCGACGGGCAGTTCCGCGACAGCGTGGAAGATATTGCGAATTTACGCACCCGTAACAGCCAGGGCGAAATGGTGCCGATTGGCAGCATGGTGAAAATCACGACCACCTACGGGCCGGATCCGGTGATCCGCTACAACGGCTACCCGGCGGCGGATCTGATTGGCGATGCCGACCCGCGCGTGCTTTCGTCTGCGCAGGCGATGACGCAGCTGGACGCCATGTCTAAGCAGATCCTGCCGAACGGGATGAACATTGAATGGACGGATCTGAGCTTCCAGCAGGCCACCCAGGGCAATACGGCGCTGATCGTTTTCCCGGTCGCGGTGCTGTTGGCGTTCCTCGTCCTGGCGGCGCTATATGAAAGCTGGACGCTGCCGCTGGCGGTGATCCTCATCGTGCCGATGACCATGCTCTCCGCGCTGTTTGGCGTTTGGCTGACCGGTGGCGATAACAACGTCTTCGTGCAGGTGGGGCTGGTGGTGCTGATGGGGCTGGCGTGTAAAAACGCGATTCTTATCGTGGAGTTTGCCCGCGAGCTGGAAATTCAGGGCAAAGGCATTATGGAAGCCGCGCTTGAGGCGTGCCGCCTGCGTTTACGTCCGATTGTGATGACCTCCATCGCCTTTATTGCCGGGACTATTCCGCTGATCCTCGGCCACGGCGCGGGCGCAGAAGTGCGCGGCGTCACCGGGATCACGGTCTTCTCCGGGATGCTGGGCGTGACGCTGTTTGGTCTGTTCCTGACGCCGGTGTTTTACGTGACGCTGCGTAAGTTCGTGACGCGCGGGAAAAAAGAGGAAAGGGACGTTCTGCCCGCATAGGGACGTTGCCGATAATAAAAAACCGCCTTCACTGTGAAGGCGGTTTTTTTTCGCATCAGATAAAACGTTACGACGTTTTTTGATACTGGGCAATAAGGTCCGGGAGCGGATCCCATCCGCTGCTGTCGGCGTTTTTGACCGCTTCCAGGGCGCTTGCCACGGTATGGCGGGCCAGTACCGCTAACGAAGCCTCCTCGGCTTCTTCGGATATCGATTTGAAGTACCAGCAGGCGTTAGCGCTGACAACGCAGCGGGCCGGCACGTCAGGGCGCGACGCCCACAGCTTTTTATCTTCGATAACCGAAAGGTAGATGTCGCGCAGGGTGATCTCTTCCGGCGGGCGACCAAGATGAATTGAGCCGTTACGGCCAAGCGTTGAGACGATAATGCCGTCACGCGTCAGCGGAACCATCAATTTGCGGATGAAGCTCGGGTTCGCTTCCAGGCCGTAGGCCAGAATCGCACTCGTGGAACGTTCACCCAATTGCTCCGCCATCGCTACGCTGAGAACCATCTGCAAAGCTGTCGGGAAGCGGTAATCTAACATTTCTCTGTCCTGGGTTGCGGTGAATCTTGTTCTTTTTGGCACCGCAGAGGTGAATAAGCAATAAACAACAATATAACAAATACGGTAATTATTTTGAAGCAATCTGCGGCATTTGCGATCGAACCCCCTGTTCTGATTTAGCAAAACGTGCGGTTCGGGAAGTCAACCGTCACCATCAGGCCACCTTCAGCGGAAGTACTCAGGTTTACGCTGCTGTTGTGTTGCTGCGCCACCGCTTTGACGATGGCAAGCCCCAGCCCGCTCCCGCTTTGGACCTGATTGGGGTCGCGGAAAAACCTGTCGAACACGCGCTCGCGCAGTTCAACCGGAATACCGGGCCCTGCATCTGAAACGCGAAGCCGCGCGAAGCCATCTGCTATGCAGACATCGACCTGAATCCGCCCGCCCTCGGGACTGTACTTCACGGCGTTCTCAATGAGGTTATCAATAAGCGACACCAGGCGTTCCCTGACTCCCGGGGTCCAGATGTCATCCTCGGCGAAGAATTCCAGCTCAATCCTGCGCGCAGACGCCAGCGGTTCCAGCTCGGCCATTCGCTCCTGAATGAGCGTCGTCAGCAGCACGGGCTCCATTTCCGTATCAATGCGCGCTTCGCTGTGCATCATCAGAAGCAGCTGGTTGACGAGACGCGCTGCCCGGCTGTTGCTGCGAATCACCCCTGCAAGCAGCTCCTGCTGGTTCTCACTGATGACCCAGGACTGCAGCGCTTCCACGTTGATGCGCATCGCCGCGAGGGGCGTACGCAGCTCGTGCGCGGCATCCGCAATGAAAACCCGTTCCCTTTCCGCGCTAAACGGTTTCGTATGTTTTACTGCCCGTGAGGATGGGAGGGCTGCGCAGGTCCTCCCACAGAATGAAGGTTAGAAAAAGACACCACAGCAGGGTCAGCAGCATCTGGGCGATGATAATTCGGCGCACCAGCGTCGGGCGCCTCAGGTGATACCAGACGTTTTGCATTAACCGGTCACCTTTTGAATGGAGACGGTATCAATGACGTACCCGACGCCCCGCACCGTCCGCACATAGCCGTCGCCGATTTTTCGCCGCAAGTTTCCCATATGCACGTCGAGCGCATTGCTGAGGTTCTCTTTGTTGCCGAATATCCGTTCTTCCAGAAACCGTCGCGTAATCACGCGGTCAGCGCGCAGCATTAGCGTTTCCAGCAGCGCATATTCACTCGCCGTCAGGTCTACGTGGCGCGCGCTCACCGTCACGCGGCGCGTCGGAACATGAAGCGATAAGCCTCGAATTTCTATCGCTTCATTCTCGAAACCGTAGCTGCGCCGCGCCAGGGCTCTCACTCGCGCCAGCAGCTCGGCGAGAATAAAAGGCTTGACGAGATAGTCGTCCGCACCGGCATCCAGCCCGCACAGGCGATCCTGCAGCGTGCCTCGCGCCGTCAGGATGATGACCGGGATCCCCTTGAGCTGCTGACGCAAACGCGCCATCAGGCTCATGCCGTCGCCGTCGGGCAGCCCCAGGTCGAGCAAAATAAGTTCCGGCACGCAGACGTCCAGCTGATGCAGCGCATCCTCTTTACGGCGAACCCATATGACGTCAAATCCTTGATCCGAGAGGGCGATACGTACGCCGTTGCCGAGATCCAGGTCGTCTTCGATTAGTAAAATTTTCACACTGGCAACTGTATCAACCGTGAATGAAGAACATCTTAAGAAAAAAACGGTATCAGGAAACCTGCCCGGTTTACAGCGCCTGCTCGCGCTTCAGTGTTTCTTCATGTTCGGCTCAAAAGAACCTTAGGGTCGGTATTCAAAATGGGCGTTATGGCGGTTAACCGCATGCATCGTCATCATTTGAATCCAAAAGGGCTTCTTTAATGAGAAACATCGAACTTCGTCATACGTTCCCTCATTTACTTCCGGGACGCAGCCTGAAAAACCTCGTGCCGGGCTTCGTTCTGGCGTTACTGGCCATGCCTGCACTGGCGGCAGAACAGAGTCAGGGTAACGTCTTAACGCTGGGGGGCGGCGTGGACGTCGCGCCGCGCTACTCGGGTTCCGATAAAACCCGCGTCAGTGCGGCTCAGGTGGTGGATTACGCCATGGCAAACGGTTTCTTTATCGGCACCACGCGAGGGATCGGTTACGGCAACAACATCGGCAACCTGGACTACAGCGCCGCGCTGAGCTATCGAGTTGGGCGTAAAGATAAAGACGTGAGCAGCGATTCCATCAGCTCCGGCAGCAACGAGCTGCGAGGAATGGGCGAGATAAAAGGCTCGGCAATCGTTGTGCCCGGGCTTGAGTACAGGGTGACCGACTGGCTTCACCTGCAGATGCAGGCAGAGGTACCGGTTTCAGAAAGAGACAACGGTGAAGCGGTTCATTTCGGCATTTCCAGCCCGTTCTACACCTCACCAAAAAATGAGGTGACGCTGGCGCTGACCGGCAGCTGGGGATCCGACAAGTACATGCAGACCTACTACGGGGTCAGTGCCGCCCAGTCGAGCGCATCGGGCTTTGCCCGACATGACGCCGGGGCCGGGATTTATGCCTGGTCGATGAATCTGGACTGGACCCACAGGCTCACCTCGCGCTGGAGCGTCCTTGCCTCAGCGGGCGTTACGCAACTGACGGGGGATGCGGGTGATAGCCCCATTGTGCAACGCAAAACATCGCCCACGGGGAGTTTGAAGGTGACGTACAGTTTTTGATGTTGGCTGCGGTGGCTTAACGTTTTGAGCACGCATTTGCGGTAATTTAAGCCGCTCCGGTTGAGATGGCGGGGCGGTTCCCTTTGCAGAAAGTTACAGCACTGCACACGTGGTTGACGGATTTATCTAAAGCTCCATTGTGCCGTAATGACAAACACGGAAGGTATGATAATACCCACATCCATTCCAAAATAAGACGTAAAATTATACTGAAACCCATGATATATATAGGGCGAAAATCGGTAATGGTGCCAACTTACTGATTTAGTGTATGATGGTGTTTTTGAGGTGCTCCAGTGGCTTCTGTTTCTATCAGCTGTCCCTCCTGTTCAGCTACTGAAGGCGTGGTGCGTAACGGTAAAAGTACTGCCGGACATCAGCGCTATCTCTGCTCTCACTGCCGTAAAACATGGCAGCTACAGTTCACTTACACCGCTTCTCAACCCGGTACGCATCAGAAAATCATTGATATGGCCATGAATGGCGTCGGATGTCGCGCCAGTGCACGCATTATGGGCGTTGGCCTCAACACGGTTTTACGACACTTAAAAAACTCAGGCCGCAGTCGGTAACCTCGCGCATACAACCGGGCAGTGATGTGATTGTCTGCGCGGAAATGGACGAACAGTGGGGTTACGTCGGCGCTAAATCACGCCAGCGCTGGTTGTTTTACGCGTATGACAGGATACGGAGGACGGTTGTGGCGCACGTATTCGGTGAACGCACGTTGGCCACGCTGGAGCGTCTTCTGAGCCTGCTGTCGGCCTTTGAGGTCGTGGTATGGATGACGGATGGCTGGCCGCTGTATGAATCACGCCTGAAGGGAGAACTGCACGTTATCAGCAAGCGATATACGCAGCGCATTGAGCGGCATAACCTGAATCTGAGGCAGCATCTGTCAAGGCTGGGCAGGAAGTCACTGTCGTTCT
Organism: Enterobacter cloacae complex sp. P16RS2; assembly: GCF_014982155.1. Classification (NCBI taxonomy): domain Bacteria; kingdom Pseudomonadati; phylum Pseudomonadota; class Gammaproteobacteria; order Enterobacterales; family Enterobacteriaceae; genus Enterobacter; species Enterobacter cloacae complex sp. P16RS2. The sequence continues at coordinate 351,183 of NZ_JADCKW010000009.1, forward strand.
CAAAATCGGTGGAGCTGCATGACAAAGTCATCGGGCATTATCTGAACATAAAACACTATCAGTAAGTTGGAGTCATTACCCGAAAATCCTATTCCCGTTGCTTTTTTAAAATCATGGTATGAACCATGGTCACCACAATCATCGAAAGTATCAAAGAAAAATTCACCTACATAGCCATAGATTCCTTTAAAAACCCAACCGTTATCCCATCCAGCCCAGTCTCTTCTTACGCCGGCAGCCAGGCATCTGTCATTAAAGCTGTTTTTCATTGTCCCTAGCACAAGACTGTATTTCGACGTATCCGAGAATTTCCTCTCAACGGATATGAACTTATTTTCAAAGTTCTCCGTGTATTGTCCTCGATTATGCGTCAGATGATAAACGTATGAGCCGGTATTTATTGAATACAGATTTATTTCATCTGCAGAGCAATGCAACGTAAAAAGATAAAAACTTCCGCACCACAGCCATGTGGGCCATCTTTTCCGATCTGTCTGCTTATGTGGAATATTATCCATATTCGCTCACTTTGGCTAACGTACTGAAATTATAAGGACTATTTTCGATCTTCAGCTGGATAAATTTTAGCATACATACCAAAACTCGAGATATTCACGTCACGGATTGGGGGCTGAAATTACGATAGAACATGTTCTGCGAACCCTTACCCCACGCGCTTACACGAGTGAAAATCAGCTTTTTTTGCCGCCGCTAAAATCATAGCCTCTGAGGTATAATCGCTGTTCGGAAAAAGGCAAAGAGGATGTGATAAGATGCTGACTTATATCACTATAGGTACAAATGATCTTCAGCGCGCCGCGACGTTTTATGACGCGATTTTTAAAGTGCTTGGCTATTCACGCTTGCCTGCCTGGACCAAGGACTGGGCAATGTGGGGAGATGAAAATAATCCAGATGAGGGGTTTAGCTTCTGTATTTGTCCTCCCTTTGACCGACAACCCGCAACGGCGGGAAACGGGACCATGTTCGCATTCCGTGCAGCTAACGCGGAGCTTGTCAGACGTTTCCATGCAGCAGGCCTTGTCGCAGGAGGAAAGAGTGAAGGCATGCCAGGGACACGAACCGCGTACGGCCCCGATTTTTATGTTGCCTATCTGCGCGATCCTGACGGGCATAAGCTGGCATGCGTTTGTCAGCATTATTCTTCTGAAGCCGATACGTTCCCAGACGAAGAATAGTCACAAGCGGTCGTTTTTGAACTATGTTTAACATCAGTCAGAATAATAAATAGTTGAACTGTTATTAGATTCTGAACAGTGGCGCCTTAATCCGGAGCATTTGAAAGCCAGAACCTCACTGAGAAGTGTGCCAGCATGACGTGGCTAATATCCCTATCCGGAGAATAACGTGCTCGGAAAACAATTGTTAAACTACATGCCAGGTTTACAAACTTTGTTAGCCTACGATAAAAGCTGGCTAAAAAATGATGTTAAAGCCGGGTTATCCGTTGCGGCTGTCGCGCTACCAGTGGCTATTGCTTATGCTGAGTTGGCGGGTGTAGGGGCAATCGTGGGGCTCTATTCCTGCGTTTTACCGATGATAGCGTATGCACTCTTTGGTTCTTCACGTCAGCTTATTGTGGGCCCTGATGCCACGACCTGCGCGGTGATTGCGGCCGTTGTGTTTCCTCTTTCTGCAGGTAATCCCGAACTGCACTGGCAGCTGACAATTATCATGACGTTGATGATGGGCGGGTGGTGCCTGCTTGCCAGTAAGTTTCGCCTGGGCGCACTTGCCGATCTGCTTTCACATCCCATCCTTACGGGTTTGCTTAATGGCGTTGCCGTGACGATTATTGTCGGGCAATTAGGCAAGGTGTTGGGGATAAAACTCGACGAAGCGCAGGTTATTGAGAAAATAATGGCCTTGCCAGGACGTCTTTCCGACAGCCATTTATTAACCGTTGGAATATCGCTTTTAACGTTAATTATTTTAATGGCGATCAAAACGTATCGCAGCCACTGGCCAGCACCGTTGATTGCCATTGTGATGACAACGTTACTGGTATGGGCGACATCTGCACAACAGTATGGTATTGCCACTATTGGGGGGGAAGGCTTCCAGCCTGGTTTACCCGTCGTTAACTGGGGCGCGTTCCAGCCCGGTCCGATGCGTGATTTAGTGATCCCGGCTTTGAACCTGGCGTTGGTCAGTTTTGTCAGCCTGATGCTGACCGCCCGCAGTTTCGCCGCGAAAAATGGCTATGAAATTAATGCTGATGCAGAGTTCCGGGCGCTGGGTATTGCGAACCTCATGTCGGGATTATCTCAGGGGTTTGCTATCAGTGGAGCCGATTCCCGGACCGCGGTTAATGATTCAGTGGGTGGGAAAAGTCAGCTGGTTTCCATCGTCGCAGCCTTACTCATCGGTATTGTAGTAGTATTTTTCACTCAGCCATTACAATTTATTCCGGTATCTGCATTAGGTATTGTTTTGATGTACGCATCCTGGTCATTAATTGATCTGCGCGGGTTGTGGAATCTGAGGCGAAGAAATAAACAGGCATTTCGCCTGGCCTTTTTCACGTTTGGCTGTGTGTTAATTATCGGCGTTATCCAGGGGATCGGCCTTGCGGTGTTGCTTGGCCTGTTACAGTTCCTGCGTACGGTGTTTCGTCCCTCTGAGCACTTACTAGGCACTGACGACGATGGCATGATTCACTCATTAGGTAATACAACCGATATTAAAATGGTCCCGGGCGTGCTGATGTATCGATTTAACTCCCCGTTGACCTATTTTAACGTGGCTTATTTTAAACGTCGGGTATTGAACCTGGTTGATGGTGCAGCAGTACAGCCTAAATGGGTGGTCATTGATGCCGTTGCTTGCTTCACCTATTCAGATATCAGCGTTCTGGCAACCATAAATGAGTTAAAGCGCGACCTGAAAGGTCGAGAGATTACGTTAATTCTTGCGGGCAGAAAAACGGAATTAACGCGCTGGTTTAAAGATAGCCGGCCAACAATGAATGATGATGACATGATTCTGGCGCCAGACCTCTATCTGGCACTTCGGTTCATTCAAAGCAAAGAGAGTGCGAGTGAATCAGGTGGCGAGGTATAAGCTAAAGGCTTGCCCGCCAACCGTGAGCAAGCCACATCCCTTAGCGATACAGGGTTTTTTCCGCAACCGGAATAAGCAGCCCGGATCGCCAGTCCGCGAGCGTCAGCTGCGTAAGTCTGCCCAGTGCGGTATAAAACGGATGCCCGGCGTTGTCGACAAACACCGACAGGAAGCGGGTGCTCCACGGCAGCAGGTGCCACGCCAGAAGCTGAGCGCACTCCGACTCGCGGCCATTCTCGGCCAGCCACGCCGCCAGCAGCAGCAGCGTACCAAAATGATCTTCCGGCTCATTCTGCTGCATCTCAAACGCGATATTGTTCTCCCGCATCCACTGGCGCAGCGCGAGGGTGGAGTCACCAAACAATACGGATTCACGGTCCAGCCAGACGGAACCCCACGGCGGAGCGGGCAGGGCATAAGGGCCGATAAACAGCCTTTGCCAGGCTTCCGTCAGCGGCTCGTCGGAAGATGAGGCAAACGTATCGGCAACGGGCTGCAGCGTTTCCGCTGGCAGGGGCCAGTCCTGAACCCATTCGCCAGCGGTAAGCGCTTTCACCAGCGGCGCGGCCTGCTCGCTGTCGGGAGCGAAATAAAATAGCGCGCCCAGTACCCGGGCGCTGAACGCGAACGATTCACGATGTGAGACGTCTTTCATTAAACCTTCCTTGCTCGCGCGGATGACGCCCGCGCAACTGTGTTAACCGATAATACTGACCATAGAATAAACCAGGGTCTCGCGTTTCACCCTCTACACCTTCTCAATCTGTACCAGATTGGTGTGCTGCGGGTTGCCTTTTGCCAGCGGAGAAGGTCGATGGGTCGTCAGCGTGTTGATGCATGAGCCGTGGTCGATACGATCGCCATTCATATTGGCATCATGCCACGCTCCCTGGCCCATGGCGCTCACGCCGGGCATGATGCGTGGCGTGACCTTCGCTTCAATTCGCACCTCGCCGCGGCTATTAAAGACGCGCACCGTATCGCCGTTCTTAATGCCGCGTTTTTCGGCATCGACAGGATTAAGCCAGACTTCCTGGCGGCAGGCCGCTTTCAGCACGTCGACGTTACCGTAGCTCGAGTGGGTTCGGGCTTTGAAGTGGAAGCCAAACAGCTGCAGCGGGAACTGCGCGCGATCGGGTGCGTCCCAGCCGTCAAAGGTTGAGGCGTAGACGGGCAGAGGGCTGATGGTTTCATCTTTTTCCAGCTCCCAGGTGGCCGCAATCTCTGCCAGCTTGCTGGAGTATATTTCAATCTTGCCCGATGGCGTTTTCAGAGGATTGGCTTCCGGGTTCTCGCGGAATTTTTTATAGGCCACGAAGTGTCCGTTCGGATCTTTGCGCTTATAGATGCCCATTTTTTTCAGCTCGTCATATGACGGAAGCTGAGGATCTTTTGCGAGCATTTTGGCATACAGGAACTGCAGCCACTGTTCCTGCGTGCGTCCTTCGGTGAATTTCTGATGGATATCCGGCCCGAGGCGTTTCGCCACTTCGCTCATGATCCAGTAGATCGGCTTACGCTCGAACTTCGGCGCGGTCACGGGCTGGAGGAAAATCAGGTAGCCCATATTTCCCGCGTAATCGTTAGGAATGATGTCTTCCTGCTCGACGGTCATCAGGTCCGGCAAGATGATATCGGCGTATTTCGCTGACGACGTCATGAAGTTATCGATGACCACAATCATTTCGCACTTGCTTTCATCCTGCAGGATATCGTGGGTTTTATTGATATCGGAGTGCTGGTTGATGATGGTATTGCCCGCGTAGTTCCAGATGGACTCCATTGTCAGACGGATGGATGGACTTGAAGTAGTTGACTCAATGCTACTTAAGGTCCTGATATGACTGACATTAATCATGATAATACTGTATGCCCATCCAGTTCTTTCTCTGGGTCTCCCTATCTGTATCAGCAAGTCTACACCTCAAGTCCTGACACAAGGCTGACACAAATCAAGGACCTCGCAGTGCCACAGTTAGTCCGCAGAGCCAATGGTCGATATACTATCCGCTTCAGACTCAAGGGACAGACCACACCGTTTCTTTCAGTATCGACCCGCAGCACAGACAGGAGAGTAGCCACAATGCGTCAGAGAGAGCTTGCAGCCACAGCTAAGGCCTTCATGTTGGATAGGCCTGAAGTCTCACTACAGGAGCTTACAGCGCACCTCCGGTCTATGGCTGAGCAGTTCCTGACAGACGCTAGTGACGATTACTGGAATGGACTTGAGGTCGCTACTTTGGTCGACGAGAAGTCCAACCTGAGGGAGCTAGCCGCTACGCAAGCCTTGAGTCTGGACCAGCAGAAGGGCATAAGGTTAGCGCTTGAAGTCCTGACCGCAGCACAGCAGAGGGTAGACACTGGTGATACCTCTGGTCTGATTAAGCTGATTGATGGTGGCGTAAGCCAGCTTACTGATGATAATAACCTTACTGATGACTCAACTATAGGCGACTCTACGTCAATTCTGAATAATGAGCAGGGGGATAGACCGGCAGTTTTCACACAGGAGCGCCAGTCATCTGTAGTTTTTTCAAGCCTAGTGTCCTCGCTGCTGGCTGAGAAGGTCCAGACCCTGAAGACATCCAGCTACAAGGACCTCTCGTCCTCACTCAATACTGTCTCCCGGTTCCTGCCTGAAGACATGGACCTGATGTCCCGCTCTGGGTGGCTGGCTGTCAGGGACTCTATGCTGGCTTCTGAGGTGAGACCATCGACAATCAACAAGCTGCTGACCAAAGCGAAGATGTGTCTCGATTATGGCCTGATGAATGGGCAACTTGAGGGCCGCAACCCTATTGAACGGATGAAGCTGACCAAGGATATCGACTCCAAGCGCAGAGCGTTCACAGACGAGGAGCTGGAGAGACTTCTGGTCCGTGTTGAGTCTGAGTATCAGTTCACACGACACACGGCTCACACGACCTCTGAGGCCCGTAGATGGGCGTCTCTGGTGTCTGTGGTCACTGGCGCTCGGTCTGCTGAGGTCTGCCACCTGACTAAACGTGACATTGTAACCTTGGACAATGGACTGGTCTGTATCGACATCAATGAAGATGGGGACGGGAAGTCTGTGAAGAACAAACATTCAGTCCGACTTGTGCCGTTAACCGATGGCGCTTATGGGTTTGACCTGACGTCCTTCCTGTCGTGGGTAGACATGCAGCCTGATGAGGGTCCTCTCTTCGGGATGACTCCGAGCGCCTACTCTAGCTGGTTTAACTCAAGGGTCCTGACTGAGGCCCTAGGAGACTCTCAGGATGTCTCTCTCCACAGTCTGAGACATTGGCTGGCGACCCGAATGAAAGAGCGTGGAGTCAATCTGGTGGACGCTCAAGGCATCTTAGGTCACAGCAGTCAGTCAATTACGTATGACCTGTACGGGAAAGGACACGCTGTGGGTAGGCTGGCTGATGTGCTTAAGACAGCTTTACTTTAAGTAGGGAGACCCAAGGTGGAGACCATATACGGCTTGATGGTTGAGACCTTGGGGTCACTGAAGTCTGACTAAAGTTAGGGAGGGTGATAATAATCATAATCCCTCCTGACTATAGGCCCACTGGTTCGCCTTCGGCTGTCCGACTCTAAGTCTGTCTGTGGTCTTATTTAAACTGGTTCCCTAACTCAGGTCCTCCAACTTGGTGTCTTATTTAAACTGGTTCCCTAACTCAGGCCCCTCCAAATTTCGTTGTCTGTCAGCGACTTAAATATCCCCTCACCTTAGAAGAGTTTAGGGTTCAGACCCTTAACTATCACCTTAGGAGAGACGGGCCGTCCTCCACCCAATCAAAACCTTAAGAGGAGGACCATACATGGCTATTAAAATTCAGTGCTACACCGAGTCCGACAATGCGGCTTTCTTCGGTGACGATTCCGACCTCCAGCACCAGCTACCAGCACCGACATATGACGAACCTAAGGCCCGCACAGGTAAGCCTCCTGTGGTCATCGACAACCGGGCTGTCCGTGCGTGGCTGATTGAGACTGGGTGTCTCTCCTATACGCAGCTTGTTGAGGCGTACCCGTGGGCTGACGATGTGTTCACAGGACTCTCACGGGCTACCAGTGGCGCTGTCGGTGCTGGACTCCCGGTATCTAAGGCGTACCTGTTCTCTGCCTTATATGGCACCAACGACATCTTCTCCCGTAACACAGCCAAATCCTACGCTGACATCACTGGGCGTTCACCGTCTCCTCGCTACCTGCGCCACGTCAATAGCGTGCTTCAGGCTACGGCTGTGAATCTGGCTAAGGTTCTGAAGGACCGAGGGGATTTCACATGGTGGGATTACAACGATCAGTGCCTGTCCTGAGAGCCGCGCCAGCTCTGGGCTGGAATACCCCCTCACTATAGGTACACCCCCCCTAAACTATCACTATAGGGGGACCAACCTTGCCTCTGCTTCTGATGCGTCAGAACACGCGAGGTCCTCCCGACATTAAGTATCTCTCCTAAGTAATCAAGGCCCGTGACCGCCTCTGACAGACCTCCTGTATCGACCTCCAGCTCGTTAGCGTTCTTTAGTCGTCTCGGTTAGTAGCTCATCTACTCACTACATTGGCTTAAGTCTATCACCGCTCACCATCTGGAGTCCTTACAGCTCGTCCTGACATGCGGTCGCACCTTTATACGTACATGGAGAACATGGTCACTCCAGACCGTCAACATTTAACCATTCACTTTCGTTAAGCACTTTCTGATGGGTCCGTTTAGGATGCGTCTGAATGGTGCGGACTCCATGTGGAGACAGAAAGCGCTTTACCAAAGGAGCATCTTTGTATGAATACCGAATTACCAGTAACTAACCGCCAGTTCTTAATCATCCTGCTGACCAATGCAGAGTCCAGTGTCGATTGCTGTCGCTATAACTTAGACCTGCTGAAGTTATCCCGATGGTATGCCCAGGCGGAAGACTGGGACTATGAGAAAATCCGGGAGATGTACGCGGAGCCTATCCAGTCATACCTCCAGACACACACCGAGGAAGAGCTGAAGCGTGGCCTGCAGGACATCTTCTATTTCAACAATCCTTACACCTGTGAGGGTGACTCAGAAGAGATGGATTGGATAGCGTCACGCTCTGATGCCGACTTGAAGCACATCTCTAACGCGATGATGCAGGTGGAGAGCAAATGGTCCCGCCGCCTTCAGGTCCTAACTGAAGATTACGAAAACGGCACCTTTGATAAGCTGGTCCCACCTGATGCCGAACGCCTTCAGGCGAAAGCTGACCAAGAACAGCGCTTCAAGTCCTTTGCCGAAGCTCTGGCGGGAGGTGCCTCTTATGACTTCTGACAATAAGCAGGAATACACCATTCATATCTTCGGTCAGGACATCACCAGTCAGGACGGATTGTTTCGACTGGATGAGATACGCCGGGTAGGCATTCAGATTGGTAAGGTAGAAGATAACCGTAGTACCGAGGTCGCTCGCTTCATGAGGACTAAGGCTGGCAAGCATATGATAAACCCAAAAAGTGGGTTAATCCGGTTAATCCGAATGGGTGAACTAGGTTCTGCATGGCTGGCTACCCCGGTCGCTGCTGTAGAGTTCGGGCGCTGGCTAGACTTCGAGTACGGACTGGCAGTCTCTGAAGCCTTCGTGTCTATGACCTCCAGCGCCACTGTGCAGGCTGCTGTAGCGTCTGCTGAGGACATAAAGTCCGAGACTAAAGCATTCATCCAGCATCACCGCACAGGCCTCTACATCGCCGGACGTGAGGTCTCAAAGGCTGAGTATACCGACTATCAAGCTGTGACCGCTGGTCGCTGCAAATGGGGAGGACTTTAAGATGAATGAACATTTGATCGCAGAGCAAGAAGACCGCCAGCATAGCCAGATTCTCGGTCAGCATTATGACGATATGGCTGAGGACTGGAGACTGGACGCCCTCATGAATGAGGCCAACGAAGCTGAAGACTCCAAGCTTATGGAGCTGGGGGGTCTCACCGATGACGACTAAACAGATGATTGACCCTCGCACACCTATCGGCAGGGCGACCCTACGCTACCGTGGTCTGCCTACTCGGCACCTCCTGTCACTCCTCCACCTTGGACTCGATGATACTGAGCGTCCTTACTACAGCCGTGACGAGCTGATAGCAATGCTGGTCGACCGTGATTTGAATAATCAGTTACGTCGAGCCTTTGCAAAACTGGACCCTGCTAGCCCTGAGTCGCTAGCAAGCTAGCAGCCCTAAACCGTTAGTAGCTCGCCTACTCACTACCCTAATTTAAACCCTTTGAGATGACCGATGCGGGGAGACGCCGCAGGACTAAACACGCCTGTGGTCGACCGATAGTCTCAACACTCAAAGGAGTACAACTTATGTTATTCAACAACAACGACTGGAAACTATCAGTCACCGACATCAATCCCTATGAAAATACTGTGAGTCTGGACGGTCAGTCCTATCCGCTGTCTCTGGCGATTAAGACCCTGATTCCGGGCTACCTGTCAGGCTTACCGTCCACCAGCCGCGAGGCGATGGAGTTACTGGAAGCTCTGGCTGAAGCTGGCGTGACCATTGGCAACTTCTTCAGTAATGACCTGATGACCGCCTATGGTCGCCGCCAGCAGAACAAGCGAGCCGAAGCTGAGCGTATTGCTAAAGAGCAGCGCATTCAGGCTGAGCGTATGCGTGAAGAGAACATGACTGATGCAGAGTGGCAGAAAGAGCTACAGCGCCGCGAACAGGTCAAAGCTGAACGCCGGACCTATGGTGAGAACCTCCGCAGTGCTACCCATTCCGCTGGTCGCTCCCGTGCCGCTATCGTCGCTGACATTGAGTCAGGCGGTAACTGGATGGACAGCCTGTAAGACACACAAGTGGTCCTGACCCGATGTCGGGACCCACAGTATCCAAACTAATTTAGGAGATTGATTATTATGACTATGACTAAAGACGCTTTCCAGTTCGGCATTGAGCCTGTTCGTATCACCGACACCGACAACATTCAGGTCAATGAAGGTCTGCCGACTAACGCTGACCCGCAGGTCTATGCCCTCCAGTTAGCTAAGACGGTTAAGGCTATGCTGAACGGTGTACTTAAAGACGCTCAAGAGAACATCCCGTTCCCTGTAGAAGTCCTGCCTACCCGCAATAGCCTGCCTACTCCAATCATTGCTCACACTCTGGCTGATCGCTCTGTGGTCGTTCCTGTCCGTGGTGGTAAGCGACCTGAAGTCGTGACCGTTCCGTCTGGACAAGAAATCGTGGTCGAACCAATCGAGCAGGCTATTCTCATCTCTGAGCAGACCAAGCTCTGGGACGCCAAGTCATCCACCGGATTCACTCAGGGCACACTTCAGCAGGACGCTATGAACATCTGTGAGAATGTGGTCCGTACCATCAACGCTCGCATGGTCGACGTTCTGGAGTCCTCCAAACTGTTGAAGACCGTAGAGCTTCCGGTCCTGACTGGTAGCCTGACCGCTAAGGCAGACGATATCATGGACGCTCTGTATGACAACACCGAGCCATCTTTCGGTTCTGAGGTTTCTGACTATGGCATTATCGCCCATGAGTCACACATCAAGGCTCTCTCTCGTCTGGCTGCTAAGCAGGGCTTCTCTGGTGAAGACGCTATCGTGGATATGCTGGGTACCGACATCGCGTATTACAACGGTGAGGACAAAGGTGTGTTCATGTTGGCTAAACGCTTCACGGCCCTGAGCTTCGGCTGCTTCCGTCACGACGGTGAGAATATTACGGTCGTCCTTTCACGTGATGGCGACTCTCAGTCCCACGACTTGGAAATCCTCGGTAAAGTGTTCGTTGTCGCTGAAGCTGCTACGACCGTCAAGATGGGCACTGGCTCAGCTACTGCCGTCCTGCCTGTAGTCAAACGCCTGAAGTTCACCAAGACCGAAGCGTAAGACCAATGGGTAAGAGCATTAGTAAAGGCTTCAGGTCCATCGCCAAGGGCCTGACAGGTGGTGCTGGGACTCAAGGTGGGGCTTCGGTCCCGCCTCCTGTAGCTCCTCCTGTAGCTCCTCCAGATGACGCTCAGCAAGCTGTAGTCGATACCCAAGGTCAGGAGACCGAGGGAGGTAAGACCATGAGCAGAGGTAAGTCTGGACTGAATATCAGCAGGACTTCAGGTGGTGGGTTATCACTGTGATTAACTAACTATGGTCTGGACCAATGGTCTGGACCTGTTGTTAATGTAATAATATAACATAACAGATAGGGGCTTTATGTCTATGACTTCCGCAGACCTGAAGTCCCTCCTGACTCTGGTCTATAAACTCGTGTTCCTCTCTGTGGGTCTCTACATGGTCCTCTCTGGTCGACTCGGTGTGGATGTGTTCGACACTCTGTCTAAGGCTGTGGGTGGACTTCTAGGTCCTTAGGTTTGGACTCACAGTGGGACCGATGGTTTCTGACAGAAAAATGTGAATGACCATCTAATACATTAAGCCAGCAGACTTCCCCCATAGGCCCACCTCAAGTCCAGACCGAGGCCACCGGGGGGTCCTGACCAGCCGTCTAGACATCCAGTCTAATGACACAAGTCTGGCACAAAGAATGACACAAGGTCTTGACTCAATGCAGGACCTCAGGCCTACTAAGGGTCCGCTTCAAGTCCTTGTAGTTCCAGATGAACTTAATCGGCACGTCCAGCTTATCTTTCCCACGCACGCCGTCGCGCAGGGCGGTCATCTCCGGTCCGCGGGCGATGGCGTCCGTCCAGCTGAAGCAGGAGATTTGCGTTTTGACCGGGTTATCCGGTATCGGCATACGTTCGATGGTAATGGTGTATGTCGACTCGCGTGCGCCGCTGTTGCCGCCGTTGATGCCCACATTTCCGGTAAGGATCGGCAGCATGGCGATGGCGCGAGACGTCAGCTCGCCGTTCGCCTGGCGCTGTGGTCCCCAGCCCTGGCAGATATAGGCCGGTTTCGCGGAGCCGATTTCCCGGGCCAGCTTGATGATACGATCCGCCGGAATGCCGGTGATGCGTGAGGCCCACTCCGGCGTTTTCGCCGTGTTGTCATCGCCCTGGCCGAGAATGTACGCTTTGTAGTGGCCGTTAGCGGGCGCGCCTTCCGGCAGCGTTTTTTCGTCGTAGCCAACACAGTATTTGTCGAGAAAAGTCTGGTCGACCAGGTTTTCGTCGATCATTACCCACGCGATCCCCGCCACCAGTGCGGCATCGGTACCCGGACGGATCGGGATCCATTCATCTTCGCGTCCGGCTGCCGTATCGGTATAGCGCGGGTCGATAACGATCATTCGCGCGTTTGAGCGCTCGCGGGCCTGCTCCAGATAATAGGTAATCCCGCCGCCGCTCATGCGCGTTTCCGCCGGATTATTGCCGAACATCACCACCAGTTTGCTGTTTACAATATCAGAGGTGCTGTTCCCGTCGTTGCTGCCGTAGGTGTAGGGCATGGCGCAGGCGATTTGCGCCGTGCTGTAGGTGCCGTAGTGGCTCAGGAAACCGCCGTAGCAGTTCATCAGGCGCGCCACCAGCGAAGCGTAAGGGGAGGAGCGGGTGATATTGCCGCCGACAATCCCGGAGGAGTAGTTAATATACACCGCTTCGTTGCCGTATTTGCTGACCACGTCTTTCAGGCTGGCGGCGATGGCGTCCAGCGCTTCATCCCATGTGATGCGCTCGAACTTGCCTTCACCGCGTTTGCCCACGCGTTTCATCGGGTAGTTGAGACGGTCAGCGTGATTGATCCGACGGCGAATAGAACGCCCGCGCAGGCAGGCGCGCACCTGATGGTTACCGTAAATATCTTCACCTGTGTTATCCGTTTCGACCCAGTACACTTCGTCGTCGCGGACGTGCAGACGCAGCGCGCAGCGGCTGCCGCAGTTGACCGAGCAGGCGCCCCATACCACTTTATCTTCAGCAGGCTGGACGGCGTTCTTCACCGCCGCGGCGGCGCTTTTGAAACCAAAAGGAAGCGAGATCCCACCGGCGGCCAGCGCCAGAGACCCTATTGCCGTAGATTTCACGAGAGTTCGACGGCTAATCCCGCCGTGATGTTCAGTATCGGACATGGCTCACCCCATCATTATAATTACGTATTATTTTTCCCGAAATGATAACCGGGCTAATGATGGGGTGAGTGTTACTGATTTGGGGGTATTAAATCTTAATCCTCATCAAACCAAAGGGGATTGAGGGTAAATTACTGCGCTTCAGCAGCCCCGTTGCCTGTACGGGTGTACAAAATTTTAAAGGTGTCGTTGGCGCAGTGGCCTACCACCTGCGTGCCCGCCTGGTCGGCCTGATCGTTCGGCACAATGCTCAGCGTAAAACCTGATTCAGGCACACCGTTGTTGATAATTTTCTGCTGAATGTCGCTTTTCACGCGCTCGCAGGAATCCGGTGCCGCCAGCGCGGCCGTTGAGGCACTCATTAACAGCAGGGCGGTAATCCAGGGTAACCGTTTCATCTGTAGCTCCTTTTCTCTGTGTGAACGTTAAGCATAGCAGGATAAAGGTAACCTTTTGTTTTTGTGCGCATCTTTCTGAATAGTCCTGGAAGTGACTCGACGCCCTGGTAGTAATCAAAACACAAAAGTAAGCTTATCCTTTACCCTGATTGATAATTGTATTGAATAACGGAGTAATGGCACGTCGATAACGGTGACGAAGTTTTGCTGCTAAAGGTCTTTCCTGCATCAGTGCATCCCATATTTGTTTCTTTTTGGCATCCAGCACGGCATCTCCTTTAGATTCATTAATGGTTGACGCATTAGCATCTTCAGAAAGACGAACTGGATAAGGCACTAACGAATGAATTTTAGCCAAAGAGAGATCTTCGAATAAGCTCCATTTATCAGAAACCATCCACACAGGATAAAGGTTCGTAAGGAGCCTGTGGGCAGCTTTTTCATTAATAATATAGGCATGCGCTGTTGTGGCCTGGTGCGTCTTGTGTAGATTATATGAGCCGCATATGTTTTTAATTGACTTTTTGTAATATTTATTGACCCGACTAAGGAGTATAATCTCGGGCTTAGTCTTGCTAAGTGTAATATTATTTAATATTTCGCGAAGATCGCTACTAAGTACAACATCATCTTCAAGAATCAGCGCTGCTTCTATATTTTCGTTTATTATTTTTTTATATATTTTTTGATGACTTAGCGCGCAACCCACTTCACCCGGAAGGAAAGCATAATTTACCTCACGTGTAACATTTTTACGTTCAGTTTCCGTCATTTCCCGACCATCAACTGCTTCGACAAACTCGTGTGCAATATTCAACTTTAACAGTTGAGACTCCATTTTGGCACGGCGTTCGCGCGAGTGTTTAAGATTGATTATAAAAGTTATCATCCTTTCAACGTACCTTAAAGACTGAATAGTTGGACCAATTTTATGCATTTTATCAGTATTTGGGGCTGTTCAACATCAGTAAGTGCATATCAGGTGGGATAAAAAATAATTTTAGCCACAGTGAACGCGAGGGCATGAATTTCCAAAATGCTATCCATCGCTACTATTCTATTTGATACAATGAGAGCAACAATCCTTTCATTCTATTGGTAAATGATGTGAAGAAATACGCAGCGATAACGCTACTGGCAGCAACACTGGTGGGGTGCGACAACAGCTCCGCGCCGCTGTCGTTTACGCCCGAAATGGCGAGTTTCTCGAACGAATTTGATTTTGATCCGCTGCGCGGCCCGGTGAAAGACTTCACCCAGACGCTGCTCAACGAGAAGGGCGAAGTGTCCAAACGGGTCACCGGCACCGTGTCTACGGAAGGGTGTTTCGATACCCTGGAGCTGCACGACCTGGAGGCCAATACCGGCGTGGCGCTGGTGCTGGATGCCAATTACTACCTTGATGCAGAAACCCAGCAGCGCAAAGTGAAGCTGCAGGGGAAATGCCAGCTGGCCGAACTGCCGTCAGCCGGGATAACGTGGGATACCGACGACAACGGTTTTGTGGTGGCGGCGCACGGCAAAGAGATGGAAGTGAAGTATCGCTACGATGCGGACGGCTACCCGCTGGGCAAAACCACCGTCTCCGGCGATCAGCATCTGTCCGTCCAGTCGACGCCGTCTAAAGACGTTCGCAAAAGGATGGATTACTCGGCGGTGAGCATGTTGAATGATAAGCCGCTGGGCAACGTGAAGCAGAGCTGCGATTACGATCGACACAATAATCCGGTGAGCTGCGACCTGACGATCACGGACGATAGCGTCAAACCTGCCGTTGAGCGCAAATACACCATTAAAAACACGATTGAATACTACTGAGAATAAAACCGCGCAGGTTACTGCGCGGTCGGTTTCAGCAGGCTGGCGCCTGACGGCTTGTGTCCGGCCAGGTGCTGATGCTGGAAGATGCACATGCGAATGGTATTGCGGTATTCGCCGTTGATAAAGAACTCGTGAATCAGCTCGCCTTCCACCATAAAGCCCAGCTTGCGGTAGATATGGATCGCTTTCTCGTTCTCTTTATCCACAATCAGGTAAAGCTTGTAGAGATTCAGAACGTTGAACCCGTAATCCATTGCCAGCTTCGCTGCCCGTGAGGCAAGGCCTTTTCCCTGATGTTCAGGGGAGATGATGATCTGAAACTCCGCCCGACGGTGAACATGGTTGATTTCAACCAGCTCCACAAGTCCGGCTTTTTCGCCTTCACACTCCACCACAAAACGACGTTCACTCTGATCGTGAATGTGCTTATCGTAGAGATCGGACAGCTCAACAAAAGCCTCGTACGGCTCTTCGAACCAGTAACGCATTACGCTGGCATTGTTGTCGAGCTGGTGGACGAAGCGCAGGTCTTCACGCTCCAGCGGGCGAAGCTTAACGTCGCAGGGCGCCGACATTACGGGGCTACCGTGCGGCCAGTGCGGCGATCCAGGCAGCGCAGGGTGTTTGGCTCCCAGTAGGCGTTGACGTTTGCACTTTGCTGGCACTTATCGCGCGCGTCAAAAGCGACATCTTCTTTATCCCACTCTTTCTCAGCACGTTTGTTGACCTTGTGGCGAAGGCTGCGGGTGTCATTCCATTGTTCTTTGTCCATGGCGGCGTTCTGGCGGCTTTGCGCGCTGTCACCAGACTCAATAATGAGCTTGCTGGTTTCCGCTGTCGCAGAGGCGGCAAAAGCGAACGATGACAGCGCCAGCAGGGCTGTCAGACAAAGGCGTTTGCTTAATGTGGTCATAGCGTTTCCTTTTAGACGGGTGCAGATAATCAAGTTATCCCGAACAGATTCTACACCAAAGCGAAAAGACGGCATACCCGCGGAGCAGGTATGGAAAAGTAAAGGATATCATCAGGTATGATGTCTAAATAGATCCTCACCTGACGTTAACTATGCTCAAAACGACGCTGCTTTTTTTTGCCACCGCGCTATGCGAAATCATCGGCTGCTTCTTGCCCTGGCTCTGGCTGAAGAAGGGGGGATCCGTATTGCTGCTCATCCCGGCAAGCGTCGCGCTGGCCCTGTTTGTCTGGCTGTTAACGCTGCATCCTGCCGCGAGCGGCCGCGTCTACGCCGCTTACGGCGGCGTCTATGTCTGTACCGCGCTGCTGTGGCTACGCGTGGTGGACGGCGTCAGGCTCAGCGCTTACGACTGGGCCGGCGCGCTGGTTGCCCTGTGCGGAATGCTGATTATTGTGGCGGGATGGGGACGGGCCTGATCCCCCGGTTTTGTGATCGTTAGCTGATTTTATGATCATTATACTTGTATGGTAGTCTGGTTAGTGGGTAAGTTTCCAGCATCACAACGAATGATGTAAGGAAAGGAATTATGAAGATTGTCGCGGCTGACGTGTTTGTTACCTGCCCGGGGCGGAACTTTGTCACCCTTAAAATCACCACCGACGAGGGGATTGTCGGCCTCGGTGACGCTACGCTGAACGGGCGTGAACTCTCCGTGGCTTCCTACCTGAAAGACCACCTCTGCCCGCAGCTGATTGGCCGCGATGCGCACCGCATCGAAGACGTCTGGCAGTTCTTCTATAAAGGCGCCTACTGGCGTCGCGGTCCGGTCACCATGTCGGCCATCTCCGCCGTGGACATGGCGCTGTGGGACATCAAAGCCAAAGCGGCCAACATGCCGCTCTACCAGCTGCTGGGCGGCGCATCCCGCGAAGGCGTGATGGTTTACTGCCACACGACCGGTCACACCATTGACGACGTGCTGGAAGATTACGCCCGCCATAAAGAGATGGGCTTTAAGGCGATCCGCGTGCAGTGCGGCGTGCCGGGCATGAAAACCACCTACGGCATGGCCAAAGGGAAGGGGCTGGCCTACGAGCCTGCGACCAAAGGCGACTGGCCGGAAGAGCAGCTGTGGTCGACCGAAAAATATCTCGATTTCACACCGAAGCTGTTCGACGCGGTGCGCAGTAAATTCGGCTTCAATGAACATCTTCTGCACGACATGCACCACCGCCTGACGCCAATCGAAGCGGCGCGTTTCGGCAAGAGCATTGAAGAATTCCGCATGTTCTGGATGGAAGATCCAACGCCTGCGGAAAACCAGGCCTGCTTCCGCCTCATTCGCCAGCACACCGTCACGCCAATTGCCGTGGGCGAAGTGTTTAACAGCATCTGGGACTGCAAGCAGCTCATCGAGGAGCAGCTCATCGACTATATCCGCACCACCATTACCCACGCGGGCGGGATCACCGGAATGCGTCGCATCGCGGACTTCGCCTCGCTCTACCAGGTGCGAACCGGCTCGCACGGTCCGTCGGATCTCTCACCTGTATGCCACGCCGCCGCGCTGCATTTCGACCTGTGGGTGCCAAACTTTGGCGTCCAGGAATATATGGGCTACTCCGAACAGATGCTGGAAGTCTTTCCGCACAGCTGGCGCTTTGATAACGGCTACATGCATCCGGGCGACAAGCCGGGGCTGGGCATCGAGTTTGATGAAAAACTGGCGGCGAAGTATCCGTACGATCCGGCCTATCTGCCGGTGGCCCGTCTTGAAGACGGCACGCTGTGGAACTGGTAAACGAGGAGCGAACGATGAAAAGCGTAGTGATTCAACAGCCAAACCAGCTGGTGATTGAAGAGCGGCCACTTCCGCAGCCAGGCCCGGGTGAAGTTCGCGTCAAAATCACGCTGGCGGGGATCTGCGGTTCGGACAGCCACATCTATCGCGGCCATAACCCGTTTGCGAAGTATCCACGCACGATCGGGCACGAGTTTTTTGGCGTGATTGACGCCATAGGCGAGGGCGTAGACAGCGCCCGTCTGGGCCAGCGCGTCTCGGTCGATCCGGTGATCAGCTGCGGACACTGCTATCCGTGTACCGTCGGAAAACCGAACGTCTGCACCTCGCTGGTGGTGCTGGGCGTACACCGCGACGGGGGCTTCAGCGAATACGCGGCGGTACCAGCAAAAAATGCCTGGCCTATCCCCGATAATATTCCTGATAGACACGCCGTCATGGTAGAGCCCTTCACCATCGCCGCCAACGTGACGGGACAGACCTGCCCCACCGGGCAGGACGTCGCGCTGATTTACGGCGCAGGGCCGATGGGGCTGGTCACCGTGCAGGCGCTGAAGGGCGTCTATAAGGTGAAGCAGGTTATCGTGGTTGACCGCATCGACGAACGTCTGAAAATGGCCCAGCGCAGCGGCGCGGACTGGGTGTTGAATAACGGCGAGCGGTCGCTGCAGGCCGCGCTGGACGAAAGGGGCATTAAACCGACGTTAATCATTGATGCCGCCTGTCATCCGTCGATTTTGCAGGAGGCGATTACCCTGGCCTCTCCGGCGGCGCGCATCGTGCTGATGGGCTTCTCCAGCGAGCCGAGCCAGATTGTTCAGCAGGGCATCACCGGCAAAGAGCTGGCGATCTTCTCCTCGCGCCTCAATGCCAACAAATTCCCGGTCGTCATCGACTGGCTGAAGAAGGGGCTGATCGACCCGGAAAAACTGATCACTCATGCCTTTGACTATCACCATGTAACAGACGCCATTGAGCTGTTTGAGAAAGACCAGCGGCAGTGCTGCAAAGTCTTGCTCACGTTCGGGCAATAATCATTTACGCGGTTAAGAGCCTGCGCAGACAGGCTCTATGTGGTACGCATCTTACCCTTCAGAGATAGCCATTATGACGCAAGCACAACCTCAAAGAACCACCTCCGACCTGGTGAAAGCCGCCGTTTCCGGCTGGCTGGGCACCGCCCTGGAGTTTATGGACTTTCAGCTTTACTCGCTGGGGGCTGCCCTGGTCTTTCACGAGATCTTCTTCCCGGAACAGTCAGCCGCGATGGCGCTGATCCTCGCGATGGGGACATACGGCGCAGGCTACATAGCACGCATTGTCGGCGCCTTTATCTTCGGCAGAATGGGCGACAGCATTGGTCGTAAGAAGGTGCTGTTTATCACCATCACCATGATGGGGATCTGCACCACGCTGATTGGCGTCCTGCCGACCTACGCGCAGATTGGGATTTTTGCTCCCGTTCTGCTGGTGACGCTGCGTATCATCCAGGGCCTGGGAGCCGGGGCGGAGATTTCCGGGGCCGGGACCATGCTGGCGGAGTACGCGCCGAAAGGCAAACGCGGCATCATCTCCTCGCTGGTGGCGATGGGCACAAACTGCGGGACGCTGAGCGCAACGGCGATCTGGGCGGTGATGTTCTTTGCTCTCGACCGTGAAGAGCTGATTGCCTGGGGCTGGCGCGTGCCGTTCCTCGCCAGCGTCGTGGTGATGATTTTCGCCATCTGGCTGCGAATGAACCTGAAAGAGAGCCCGGTGTTTGAGAAAGTGAACGACGCGCAAAGCGTGCAGCCGGACACTTCGCTCGGTTCAATGGTAAAAAGTAAATCCTTCTGGCTGGCTACCGGCCTGCGTTTTGGCCAGGCGGGCAACTCGGGTCTGATCCAGACGTTCCTTGCCGGATATCTGGTCCAGACGCTGCTGTTCGATAAAGCCATCCCGACCGATGCGCTGATGATCAGCTCCATTCTCGGGTTTATCTCCATTCCGCTGCTGGGCTGGCTTTCCGATAAAGTAGGGCGCCGTCTGCCGTACATTATCCTCAATATCTCCGCCATTCTTCTCGCGTATCCGATGCTGTCGATCATCGTCGATAAGAGCTATGCGCCGGGGACGATTATGCTCTCCATCATCGTTATCCATAACTTCGCCGTGCTGGGGCTGTTTGCGCTGGAAAATATCACCATGGCGGAGATGTTTGGCTCGCGAAATCGCTTTACCCGTATGGCTATCTCGAAAGAGGCGGGCGGTCTGGTGGCGGTGGGCTTTGGTCCGGTGCTGGCGGGGATCTTCTGCAATATGACCGGCTCCTGGTGGCCGATTGTCGCCATGCTGGTGGCCTATTCCGCGATTGGGCTGGTCTCGGCGATCCTGATGCCGGAAGTGCGCGACCGTGATTTGAGCGCGGCGCACGACGCAGCGGAGTCCGCTCCAGAAGAGAGTGTGGGTTACGGCGCGGTCTCCTCGCGGCGCTAGTGGTTCATAACTTACGTGACCTGTCACACAACTTTAGCTTTATGTCACACCACATGAGCAAAAGTTAATATAAATCAAAATCTCAAACGGCAGTATCAGTATGGTTGATGGCAGTTACTTTTTTACCCCAACTGCCATTCTAGTTGGTGTAGTCAGCAGGCGCTGCCGCTCCTGAAGGCGCGGCAGTGGTCCACGGCTTTCTAATTAACGAGTCTTAATCATGGAAAACACCTTATTACAGGCCAACGCGACGCTGCCTCAGTACGATCGCGACAGCCTTCAACCACGCATCGTTCATCTGGGTTTTGGCGCCTTTCACCGGGCGCACCAGGCAGTATACGCCGACATCCTCGCCGCTGAGTACGGCAGCGACTGGGGCTACTGTGAGGTTAACCTGATTGGCGGCGAGCAGCAGATTGCCGATCTGAACGCGCAGGATAACCTGTACACCGTGGCGGAGATGTCTGCTGACGCATGGACATCCCGCGTGGTTGGCGTGGTTAAAAAAGCGCTGCATGCACAGGTCGACGGGCTGGAGTGCGTGCTGGCGGCGATGTGCGAACCGCAGGTGGCAATTGTCTCGCTGACCATCACCGAGAAAGGGTACTGCCACTCGCCGGCGACCGGACAACTGATGCTCGATCACCCGTTTATCGTCGCCGACCTGCAAAACCCGCACCAGCCGAAATCCGCGCCGGGCGTGGTGGTGGAAGCGCTGGCGCGTCGCAAAGCGGCGGGTCTGCCCGCGTTTAGCGTGATGTCCTGCGACAACATGCCGGAGAACGGCCACGTGATGCGCAATGTGACCTGTGCTTACGCCCGAGCGGTAGACGGCGAGCTGGCGGACTGGATCGAGGCTAACGTCACCTTCCCGTCAACCATGGTGGATCGCATCGTGCCCGCGGTCACCCCCGAAACGCTGGATAAAATCGAACGGCTGACCGGCGTGCGCGATCCGGCGGCAGTAGCCTGTGAACCGTTCCGTCAGTGGGTGATCGAAGATAACTTTGTTGCGGGCCGTCCGGAATGGGAAAAAGCCGGCGCCGAGTTGGTGTCGGACGTGATCCCGTTTGAAGAGATGAAGCTGCGCATGCTCAACGGCAGCCACTCGTTCCTGGCGTATCTGGGCTATCTGGCCGGTTACCAGCATATCAACGACTGTATGGAAGATGAGAACTACCGCCTCGCCGCGCACGCGCTGATGCTTGACGAGCAGGCGCCTACGCTGAAGGTCAAAGGCGTTGATTTAGGTCGTTATGCCGATCTCCTGATTGCCCGCTACAGCAACCCGGCTCTGCGCCATCGGACATGGCAAATTGCGATGGACGGCAGCCAGAAGCTCCCGCAGCGTATGCTGGACTCCGTGCGCTGGCACCTGGTGCATCAGAAGCCTTTCCCACTGCTGGCGTTAGGCGTGGCAGGGTGGATGCGTTATGTTGGCGGCGTGGACGAGCAGGGTAACGCCATCGACGTGAGCGATCCGCAGCTGGCGGTGATTCAGGCGGCGGTGAAGGGAAGTGCGGAAGGGGAAAGCCGGGTTAACGCGCTGCTCGGCATTGAGGCCATCTTTGGTAAAGAGTTACCGCAGGAGCCGCGCTTCGTTGCTGCGGTGATGACCGCGTACCGGACGCTGCTGCAAAAAGGCGCGAAAGCGACCGTGGCGCAGTACGCGTCTCAACGGTAATTCAGCACATGCCGCCGTGCGCGGCGGCATGTCTGCGCACAGCTTAGTGCATCCCAAGGCGAATCAGCTCAATCGGCTCGAACTTACCTTCGCATCCTTCCACTTCAACCGTTTTGCTGCGGCGCACCTGCGCGGCATCCAGCCCGTCGCTGTGGATCGCTTTAATCACGCCGGTTTTGCCCGTGCCGCTAATCATGACGCGGCTGCCGGTGGTGATTGCATTGCGGTTACGGTCGTATGTCATCATGGTATTTTCTCCTCTCTAACCTGTTCGTTACGGCGCTATTTCGGGTTATGCCGTTCACGGGGCATATAAATACGCCTGTCCGCGCTTCATGTTTTTGTTTTTGATCAAACTCACACTTTTTTCTTTATTTCGTCTGGCGCTGACGGTTCAGGACGGTAATTTACAAAGTGGACCATTATTTTCATTAATTGATAGTTTCGACAGGGAAGCGTTGAGGGTTGGTTTATATTTCCGATGTCATCCTGTATGCAGGAAATAACCCTTCATCGGAATAAGGAGTCAGGCTTATGTATAAGAACATTTTGATGCCTGTAGACGTGTTTGAAATGGATTTGAGCGACAAAGCGGTTCGCCACGCGGCAAACCTTGCAAAGGCTGAGGGCGCGTCGATTACCCTGGTCAACATTCTGCCTGCCAGCAGCCGGTCTCTGCTGCGCGGGTTCAACGCCGATATTAAAAAGTTTGAAGAGTATATGACAGCAGAATCCGGTAAGAAAATGAACGAGTTAAAAAGACTGTTCGATATCGCCCCAGAGAATATTCACAGCATGGTGCGTTTTGGCAACGTCAGGGATGAAATTATCAGGCTGAGCAAGGAGGGGGAATATGATGCGATTGTCATCGGGTCGAAAAACCCGAGCATCACCACTCATCTGCTGGGTTCAAATGCGGAATCTATTCTGCGCTACGCCACGATCCCGGTGTTAGTCGTTCGCTAATCACGCCGCCGTACCCGAAAGGGGCGGCGAATATTACTCTTCGCTAAACCACTCGCTATTTTCCTGACGAATAAGCTGCACGGATTCGCTAATTTCCTGCAGATGCAGCGTCATCGCTTTTTCCACACCGTCCGGGTCGCGTTTTTCCAGCGCGCTGAAAATATCATGATGCTGTCGGAGCAGCATTTCCGGCGGGGAGACGTGATCGAGGCTCATATAGCGCACGCGGTCAATGGTGGCCTTGATGTTCTCGATGGTGTCCCAGGCCAGCTGACAATCCGCGATCTTCGCCAGCTTCTGGTGGAATTCATCATCAAGCTGGAAGAAATCATTGAGCTGCTTGCGGTCAATCGCAATACGCTGCTGGTGCAGGTTCTGCTCAAGCTGGTAACACTGGTTGTCGTTGATAAGCGTTGCGGCGCGGCGCGCCACCGCGCATTCAATGGCCTGGCGAACGAAACAGCCGTTGCGTACCTGAGAGAGTGAAATTTTGTTCACGTAGCTGCCGCGCTGCGGGCGGATCTGAATCAGTCCGTTTTCAGCAAGCTTAATAAACGCTTCACGTACCGGCTGACGGGAAACGTCAAAACGCACGGAGACCTCTTTTTCAGAAAGCGGCGTTCCCGGTGGGATCAGGCAATGGACAATATCACGTCGCAAAATGCGATAGATTTGCTGGTTAACGGGCTGGGTGGGATTGAGTTGCGATTCAGCGGCCATGAGTTGTCATTTCTCAGAGAGTTAGCCTGAACATACTACCATTCTTTTATAACCCGAAACAGACCCGGCCCGCAGGCCGGGAAGGGCGGATTTAGCCACGATGGACGCTAAGTCCTGCAAAACTCTGGCTGACTGGCATCATTTCCACGGTATTGATGTTGACGTGTTTTGGCAGCGTCGCCACCCACCAGACCGTTTCGGTCACATCTTCCGGCGTCAGCGCGTTAGCATTTTCGTAGGTTTTGCCCGCTTTCGCGTCATCGCCTTTGAAACGCACGTTGGAAAACTCGGTGCCGCCCACCAGACCCGGCTCGATATCGGTGACGCGAATGGCGGTGCCGTGCAGGTCGGTACGCAGGTTAAGGCTGAACTGGCGCACAAACGCTTTCGTCGCGCCATAGACGTTGCCGCCTGCGTAAGGCCAGCTTCCGGCGGTGGAGCCAATGTTGATAATGTGGCCGCGGTTGCGCTCGACCATGCCCGGCAGCACCGCGCGGGTCATATAGACCAGCCCTTTGTTGTTGGTGTCGATCATGTTTTCCCAGTCTTCAACGCTGGCTTTGTGGGCTGGCTCCATGCCTAGCGCCAGACCGGCATTGTTGACCAGCACGTCGATGGCGCGCCACTCGGCGGGCAGGTTGGCAATCATCTCTTCAATGGCCGCGCGGTTACGCACGTCCAGCTGCGCGGTCAGGATGCTGTCGCCTAATTCGTCCTTCAGCTCCTGCAGGCGCTCCTGACGACGGCCCGTGGCAATAACCTTGTGCCCGTTGGCGACGAAGCGACGCGTGATGCTTTCACCAAAACCTGCCGTTGCCCCGGTAACTAAAATAATCATCTCACTGTTCCTCAACGCTTTTTGTGTTGTACTAACATAGCACGGCCGCAGAGGGTGCGTTAAGGCAACATTTGTATGACGGCGTTGCAGGGGATGGCGGCCTGGCCTACTCTGGGAGGATACCCGTACTCAGGAGCGTAAGATGACGGCCACGAATCCCTTTTTTGACATCAGCCTGCTGCCCTATCAGGCCCCCCATTTTGATGAAATCACCGACGATCACTATCGCCCGGCCTTCGATGAAGCGCTTCGCCAGAAGCGGGCGGACGTAAACGCCATTGTGTCCCAAACCGCTGCGCCGGACTTCACCAACACCGTGCTGGCGCTGGAGAAAAGCGGTGCCATGCTCTCGCGCGTCAGCAGCGTGTTCTTCGCCATGACCTCCGCGAATACCAATACGTACCTGCAGGAGCTTGAGGAAGAGTTCTCCACCGAGCTTGCCGCGCTGGCGAACGACATCTGGCTGAATGACGTGCTTTTCGCCCGCGTGGAGAGCGTCTGGCAGGACCGTGCCGCGCTGGACGCCGAATCCCGCCGGCTGGTCGAGGAGACGTATCAGCGGTTTATTCTGGCCGGCGCGCGTCTCAATGAAACGGAAAAAGCCGAGCTGAAGGCGCTGAATACCGAGGCGGCGACCCTGACCAGCCAGTTCAACCAGCGTCTGCTGGCTGCCGATAAGACGGGCGGGCTGGTGGTGGATTACGCGCACCAGCTTGATGGGCTCAGCGCCAGCGAGATTGCCGACGCGGCGCAGGCTGCCGCGGAGCGAGGGCTAAACGATCGCTGGCTGATCCCGCTTCTGAACACGACCCAGCAGCCCACTCTTTCCGCGCTGCGCAATCGTCAGACCCGCGAAAACCTGTTCAACGCTGGCTGGACGCGCACCCAGAAAGGGGATGAAAACGACACTCGCGATCTGATCCTCCGCCTTACGGCGCTGCGTGCGCGGCAGGCCCGCCTGCTGGGCTTTGAGGATTACGCCAGCTGGAGTATCGCCGACCAGATGGCGAAAACTCCGGACGCCGCGCTGACCTTTATGCGCGGCATTGTGCCTGCCGCCCGTGCCCGGGCAGAGCGCGAGCAGGCCGATATTCAGAAAGTGATTGATGACGAACAGGGCGGTTTCACCGTGCAGGCCTGGGACTGGGCCTTTTATGCCGAGCGCGTGCGTCAGGCAAAATATGCCCTCGATGAATCGCAAATCAAACCCTATTTTGCGCTCAATACCGTTTTGCACGACGGCGTATTCTGGGCCGCAAGCCAGCTGTTTGGCATCCGCTTTGTGGAGCGCTTCGATATCCCGGTGTATCACCCGGACGTCCGCGTCTGGGAAATTTTCGAACACACCGGTGAGGGCATGGCGCTGTTTTACGGCGACTTCTTTGCCCGTGATTCCAAGCAGGGCGGGGCCTGGATGGGGAATTTCGTCGAGCAATCCTTCGAGCTAGCTGCCCGTCCGGTGATCTACAACGTCTGTAATTACCAAAAACCGGCTAACGGCGGCGTTGCGCTTCTCTCATGGGATGACGTGATCACCCTGTTCCACGAGTTTGGCCATACGCTGCACGGTCTGTTTGCCAGCCAGCGTTTCGCCACGCTCTCCGGGACCAATACGCCGCGCGATTTCGTTGAATTCCCGTCGCAGATCAACGAACACTGGGCCAGCCATCCGCAGGTGTTTACCCACTACGCCCGCCATTACGAAACCGGTGAACCGATGCCGGAGGCGCTGCGTGAAAGCATGCTCAACGCGACCCATTTCAACAAGGGTTATGACATGACGGAGCTGCTGGCTGCCGCGCTGCTGGACATGAACTGGCACGGGATTAGCGAAGCCGTTTCGAGCGTTGACGCGTTTGAAGCGGCAGCACTGAAAAAAGAGGGGCTGGATCTGCCCGCCGTACCGCCGCGCTATCGCAGCAGCTATTTTGCCCATATTTTCGGCGGCGGCTACGCGGCGGGATATTACGCCTACCTGTGGACGCAAATGCTGGCGGACGACGGCTATCAGTGGTTTGTTGAACAGGGTGGCCTGACTCGTGAAAACGGGCAAAAATTCCGCGAGGCGATTTTGTCCCGTGGTAACAGCACGGATCTGGCTGAACTTTATCGGCAGTGGCGCGGGCACGATCCGAAGATTGAACCGATGCTGGAAAATCGCGGGTTGAGCGAATAGAGTCAGTCTCGTCAGAAAAAAGAACCGGGCTTTACGCCCGGTTTTTTATACGCCTGTAACCGCTTCAGCCAAAAAATGTCTTAATATACATTCTTTATAAATAAAATGGTGACGTTAAACGTCACTCCGGTCGGTATATTTAATTTACCGAGTTTAGGTAGTAAAAGAGTGAATGATTAATAATTTGATCTGGGTTAGAGAAATCAAATATTCTTTAATCTCAGATTTTTAGCTATAAATTTTTGTTATTTTGTGCCGATAAATGAAAGTGGCATACAAATCGACGTACTAGCAGTTAAGAAGGCGAAAGATGACCCTACCTCTGAACAATCCGGGCTTCACCGATACCGAGCCTTCTAAAGGCCTGATAAATAAAACCTTTACCTATATTGTAACGTTGTTGATAAGCATTTTTATTGCGGCAATAATTTCCCTGTTAATAATAAAAGATAATGTGAATGAAATCAGCGACAAGCACGATGAATTTTTGTTAAGGAAAGCCCTCGATACCCGCCAGGAAAGCATGCGAAGTCATTTGAAAGACAATGCCGAGTGGGGAGATGCCTACAAACATCTTCATCTGAACACTGACGTTCACTGGGC
Organism: Enterobacter cloacae complex sp. P16RS2; assembly: GCF_014982155.1. Classification (NCBI taxonomy): domain Bacteria; kingdom Pseudomonadati; phylum Pseudomonadota; class Gammaproteobacteria; order Enterobacterales; family Enterobacteriaceae; genus Enterobacter; species Enterobacter cloacae complex sp. P16RS2. The sequence goes on from NZ_JADCKW010000009.1 coordinate 378,686, forward strand.
ATGGGATAAGCAGAACCTGGGCAAATCCCTGTATGACAACTTTGGCTACGAAGGGGTGTTTGTTCTCTCGCCGGAAGGGAGCACGCGATACAGCGTCGTTGACGGGAAGCTGAAGCTTCAGGAGCTGGAGCGCTGGTTAGACAAATCAACCAAAGACCGTTTACTCCATGAGTTGAGTATAAAAAAGGGAGTGCCGGTTTCTGTGCTAGCGCTTATCGATTCCGTGCCGGCCATTGTTTCTGCGGAATGGATAACGACGGGCGATGATACGAGCGTGCAAACCATGCCCGGAAAACCGTCGACAATGGTGTTTATAGACAAGTTAACGGCTAAAAAACTCCTCACGATTGGGCAGGATGCCGGTATCCAGAACGTTCGTACTTCTCCCGCTACAGCCACTTCTCAAATAAATAATCAGACAGAATTTACCTTAAGCACCCAGAATGGGGATGTGAAAATTATCTGGGACGGTGAAAATCCCGGCCAGGCGTTAATAATTTATTTTTTGCCATTGCTCATTCTTTCCGTCGTTCTGACGGTATTGATGACGGTGATATTAATGCGCCATATTATGCACAAGGCGAGAATGCTTGACGAAAATACGTTTCTCCTCGAGCAGGCGCGGTTGAATCTTATTACGAGTGAAAAACGATTTCGGGACGTCAGTGAAACAACCAGCGACTGGTTCTGGGAAACAGATTTATCGTTAAGGATAACGTGGCTATCGGGGCGTTTTTCTACAATAACGGGATATGAAAATAGCAAATGGATAGGCCGCAGGTTGGATGAACTCTTTCCGTCGACAAGCGGATTATCACATGACTGCGCCAGGCAGCGGGACTTAACCGAACGCTTTGAATTTAAAAACTGCCCTTATACTCACGCGCAACAAACCACGTCATATTGCACGCTTCTGGCAAAGTTTTCTGCTCAGCCTGATGGAACGGTGGTGTTGCGAGGCGCGGCAACCGACGTCTCTCAGGAAGTTGAAGCAACAAAACGCGTGGAGTTCCTGTCACGCCATGATGAATTAACCGGTCTGCCGAACCGGTATCATATAAAGGAATTTCTGGCTGGCAAGTTAGCGAAAGAAGACCTTAACCATTATCCCTTTGCCATGATTTGCCTTGATTTAGACAAGTTTAAACCCGTCAATGATATTTTTGGGCACTCCACCGGCGATGCCCTGCTTGGCGAGGTCGCTTTACGTCTTAAAAATTGCGTTCGTCGAGGTGATTTTGTCGCACGGCAGGGAGGGGATGAATTTATGCTTCTCCTCGGCAACACCAGCCAGCAAGACCAGATTGAGGAGGTGTGTCGTCGCATCGTGCAAGAGCTTAACCGTCCTTTCGCCATTGAGGGCAATGATGTGGCGATAGGCGTAAGCATGGGCATTGCGCTGGCTCCCCGGGATAGCAGCAGCGCAAACGATCTTCTCCGCTACGCGGATATTGCGCTGTATCAGGCGAAACAATCCGGCAGAAACCGATGGGTCTATTACCGCCCGGATATGTCGGAAAAGTTGACCGAACGCAGGAAACTGGAATTAGAACTCAAGACCGCGATTCGCGAAGAACAGCTCTACCTGGTTTACCAGCCGCGTTATAACCTCAGGTATTCTACTATTGATGCCGTCGAAGCGCTGGTGCGCTGGCAGCACCCGGCTCGGGGGACCATAATGCCCGATCAGTTTATTCCGCTGGCAGAAGAAACCGGGCTGATTATTAGCCTGAGCAACTGGGTCATACGCAAAGCCAGTACGGAGACGAAAGACAAATTGCCGGGATTATCGGTCTCCGTCAATATTTCTGCTATCGAATTCCAGGCAAGCGATCTTGCCGAAAGGATAAAAGAGATCCTTCACGAAACGGGGCTTGAACCCAACCGGCTGGAAATTGAAGTCACTGAAAACGTCACGCTTTCCGACCCGGAAAAAACCTTGCAGACCATGAAGTCTCTCAAAAAAATGGGCGTCCGCATTTTGATTGACGATTTCGGTACCGGCTATGCCTCTCTGAGCTATCTGCGGAAGTTTCAGTTTGACGGGCTTAAGCTCGACAAGAGCTTTATTTTTACCCTGGGGGACTCGCCGCAGAACCAGTCAGTCGTGGAGAAAATTATCGACCTGGGGAAAGCCTATTCCATGGCGGTAACCGCAGAAGGGGTGGAGACCGTCGAACAGCTGTCTTTTCTGAAAAAAAATAAATGTGATGAAGTTCAGGGCTACCTGCTTGGAAAACCGGCCGCCATTGCGGACTTAAATTTAAACGCCAACAGAGTAAATCTCTAAATCGCGCTTTTACTCAGGGCTGCGTAAATGAAAAACCGGGCTTGTCTCCCGGTTTTTGTTATCCGCTCTCCATTCGTATCCACGATCGTAAACGCCGCTTTCTATCTTACGACCAGGACAGGGCATTTCGCATGCCGAACCACTGCCGCAGCGTTCGAACCCAACAGATACGTCGATATATCAGGTTTGTGGGAAGCGATGATAATCAGGTCGGCATCGATCGTGTCAGCGAGCTTAAGGATTTGATCTTTTGGAGATCCCGTCACGGCATGAGTCTGTATCTTGTCGGGAGGGATTTTGAATTGCTTAACGATTTCATCCAGCTTGGCTAAGGCCGCGTGCTGGAACTCTTTCAGCTTCGGCATTTCTACCGAATAGGCCAGGCCTAATGATGAATAATACGGAAGCGATGGAATGACGGTAAGAAAGTGAACTTTAGCTGTGTTAAGTGCTGTATGTGCCTGAACGAAGGGGATAACCATGTGCGTCAGGCTATCCTCCGAAATGTCAATTGGAACCAAAATTGAATTATACATTTGTCCCTCCTGAGTGTTTTTTACGCAACTCAGGGTAGACCGTTAATTTCAGTAAAACAGAGAGCAAGCTGTCATAACGGGGACAAATTTCGGTTATGTGATAGGCGTACAGTGGAACCAGCCCTGATCTCGTCAACGTGGCGTGACAACGAACAGGGGCATTCGGGGATGAATCTCTCCGCGTCACGGTCCGTTTCTGCAAAACGCCAAAGCCTCAACCGGGCGCAATGCCCGGTACCTCGTTCATATTGCGTGACAACTGACGGACGCGATAATTTTATTCCCGCCCATATTCCCCATAATCAGATCGAGTAATTTTCGGTATTCCTCCCGGGTCATCACCTCCGCGCGAATTTCAGTTTTACCTTCTGTTTGCGCCGTAGCGGAATAAATCGCTTTCAGACTTAACGTCAACTCTTTCGCCATGTTTACGACGCTTTGCCGCACCGCATCTTCATGCTCATCATTACAGGTGATTTTAAGGACATAGCATTTTTCGCCTTCATGTAGCACGGGCAATTGATTAATTCGCTGCGCGGCTTCGCGTAGCAATATGTTGGCACAGAGAATAATTAGGCTGGCCATGGCGGCATTCCAGAACTGGCCTAATCCGCACAGTACGCCAATTCCGGCCGAGCACCACAGCGTTGCGGCGGTATTCAAACCACGAATATTCATTCCTTCACGCATAATGACGCCAGCGCCAAGAAAGCCGATTCCGGAGACGATCTGCGCTGCGATACGCCCCGGGCTATCAGGAGAAGTCGATACCGAACTTAGAATGAACACTGCCGCACCCGTGGCAACCAGTGCATTGGTACGAAGCCCGGCCATACGCTGGCGCCACTGTCTTTCCGCGCCAATAATTGCGCCCAGCAGCATCGCTGCGAGCAGATGAGAGATATAAGGGAACATCAGCCTGTCGCCTGTTAACGTTATTAAATAATAAGCGTCAGTGCTTTGCTAAGCACATCATAACGCCGTTTAAATGCTAAGCGTGTCAGGACAACGGTGGCGGAAAGAGTGAATGAGTAAACATGAACATGCGATGCCCCACAAATTGAGTGGTTCTTACTGTGTCGGGATACAATCGCTTAAAGAGGATTGCTGCCCACCGTTTCAGGTAAGCAGCGAGAAATTCGCGCTAGCTTACCTTCGTATCGACGATAAAATAACTTTCCAACGAAGGACTCCTGTGAAAATTTATTGCCAGTATAGTCAGGGGCGATAATGAGTAAAGCGAAAAAACAGACTCCGTTATGAATTGTTTAAGTTCGGAAAGCATGTTTTTTAAGACGTCATCTGATTTTCAAAAATACCCGGTATACTACATTTTCTTTTTTACAGGCGATAACAGACAAAGGCAGGAAGTATGTCTCTTCGTTCGCTGCGGGCATTGTGCCTGACAAGTTTTTTCATTGCGGATGTCCGCGATGGCCTCGGTCCTTTTCTCGGTATTTTTCTGACCGAACGCCACTGGACCCCCGATGATATCGGCATCCTGATGACGGCCGGTGGGCTGGCGGGATTACTGGCCACGCTGCCGGCGGGATTCATCACCGACACCTCACGCAGCAAGCGGACCGTGCTGGCGCTGGTGTGCCTGCTCATCACTCTTAGCACGATCCTGCTCTGGTTTAGCCAGCAGAGCGCTGTTGTCGCCGTTTCGCAAATTGTCTCCGGCATCTGTGCGGCGTTTGTCGGGCCGCTGATCGCCGGGATTACCCTGGGGTTGACCGGCCAGAGCGGGTTCAGCGCGCAGATGGGCAAAAATGAGGCGTTCAATCACGGCGGCAACTTTGTTACCGCACTGATTGCAGGCGGCATTGCCTGGTACTGGGGCGTCGGCGGGATTTTCCTGCTGATGACCTGTACCACGCTGTTAACGCTCTGCGCGCTGCTTGCCATTCGCAACGGGGATATCGACAACGACGCGGCGCGTGGGCTGTCCTCTTCCGCGAGCCTGCCGATTCCCGGATTTGCCGTGCTGATAAAAAACCGGGCGCTGTTTGTGACCGGACTGACGCTGCTGCTCTTTCACCTGGCGAACGCCGCGCTGCTGCCGATGCTGAGCATGAGGGTGGCCGCCGCGCCCGCCTCGATCAACCCCGGTTTGTACGCGGCGGGCACCGTTATCATCTCCCAGGCCGTGATGATCCCCGTCGCCATCTGGGTCGCCAACCGAATAGATCGCTACGGCTACTGGCGCTTAATTATGCTGGCGCTGCTGGTGATGCCGGTGCGCGCGGCACTGGCGGCGTCGACGGATGCGCCGTTAATGATGATCCCGGTGCAAATTCTCGACGGGCTGGCCGCGGGGATTCTGGGCGTTGCGGTACCGTCATTTATCGTGGTGCTGTTGCGCGGGAGCGGGCACGTCAATGCCGGGCAGAGCGTGGTGATGCTGATGCAGGGGGTTGGGGCATCCATGAGCCCGGCGTTAACCGGCACGATTGCGGGTCATTACTCATTTGCCACTGCATTCAGCGTACTGAGCGCGATTGCGCTGGTGGCCGTACTGCTATGGTGGTTCTTTGCGCACCGGACCTTGGAAACTGACAGTACGCCGGGTGGGGCATAGACGCCACCCGGCGTCACGCTTACGCCAGTTCGTTAGGGCACGCTTCGCCCTTTTCCAGCTGCTGCAGGTTACCCAGCGTGGTTTCCGAAATGCTGATCAGCGCTTCGGCAGTCAGAAACGCCTGGTGTCCGGTAAACAGCACGTTGTGACAGGCAGACAGGCGGCGGAACACGTCGTCCTGGATCACATCATTCGACTTGTCCTCAAAGAACAGATCGCGTTCGTTCTCGTACACGTCCATCCCCAGCGCGCCAATTTTCTGGGTTTTCAGCGCTTCGATAGCGGCCTGAGAGTCAACCAGCCCGCCGCGGCTGGTGTTGATGATCATCACGCCATCTTTCATCTGGTCAAACGCCGCCTGGTTAAGCAGGTGGTAGTTCTCCGGCGTCAGCGGACAGTGCAGGGAGATCACGTCAGACTGGGAGAACAGGGTCGGCAGGTCGACGTATTCCACGCCCAGCTCAAGCGCAGCGGCGCTCGGGTACGGATCGAACGCCAGCAGACGCATGCCGAAGCCTTTCAGAATGCGCAGGGCGGCGATGCCGATTTTACCGGTGCCGATCACGCCCGCGGTTTTGCCGTACATGGTAAAGCCGGTCAGCCCCTCCAGAGAGAAGTTGGCGTCACGGGTACGCTGATAAGCGCGGTGAATACGACGGTTGAGCGACATCATCATGCCAATCGCATGTTCCGCGACCGCTTCCGGGGAGTACGCCGGGACGCGTACCACCCTCAAACCCAGCTCTTTCGCCGCGTCGAGATCCACGTTATTAAAGCCCGCGCAGCGCAGGGCGATATACTTCACGCCCTGTTTTTTCAACTCTTCCAGCACCGGACGACTGCCGTCGTCGTTAACAAAAATGCAGACGCCTTCACAGCCGTGCGCCGTTTTGGCGGTTTTTTCGGACAGCAGAAAGTCGAAAAATTCAAGCTCAAACCCGTAAGCCTCGTTAACATGTTGCAGATACTTTTTGTCGTACTGCTTTGTGCTATATACCGCGAGTTTCATAAGACTTTCTCCAGTGATTTTGCATTCACGTTAGCATGATTAAAATTATCTTACAATTTATGAAATATTATTGAATTCAATAAGTTCTATCAATTATTCTAGAGCATATGTGCACCCTAACTCCATGATATTCTTACTACGAGAAATCTTCGGCGCGGATCTGAACAGGGCATGTTGCGGAAAATGTAGTGGGTAGAGGATGCTAGAAACGCCTGTCTGGATTAGGTTAAAGAATGGCAAGAGGGTATGAAAACTGCAATGCTTCCGGATGTGATGGAAAGATATTAGGAACCGGGTGAGTTTCTGAAAAATATGGAGAATGATACATGTCGCAACAATTGGAGTTGTCCTTATCTCCGCCGATGCTGCCCGCCTTGTACTATTTTGTTGTTTCTATTGCGGTTTTATTCTTACTGTTGATGGGGAAACTCAAGGTCGACAGGCTGCGTAAATATCCTCTGTTCATTGCCTATACGCTGTTTGTGATAGCCATTGCAGCCATTCAAATTAACGTTTTTGCCAACGGCTACGCGTTTGTTAGCGGTTTTTTACATATTGATTTTGATCCCTGGCGTTACGACTCGGTGTATTGGGGGGCGTTGATATTCTCCATGCTTTACCTTCTGGCGATGCCTCGGAGCAGGCCCTAGTTTCGCAACTTAACGTTACGGCATCTATCCTTAAACCTGACTTTGACTTCAACTGACTGCCTAAACATGCGACAATGATCGGCACTGCCGGCTTAATTCTTTCGCTAAATCAGGATATTAACTGCCCATGAAGGGTAAATACAAAGCCGCTCTTGCGCTTTTACTGCTGTTCATATTGTTGCCGCTGACGCTGCTGATGACGCTCGCTCAGTGGGTACCGACGCTCGCCGGGATCTGGCTGCCCGTCGGGACGCGCATCGCTTTCGAAGAGAGTCCGACACTTACCCGTCACGCGCTGGTGATCCCCGTTCTTCGCTATCTGGTTGAAGACTGCGAAATTGCCCGCATCGATAACGTGACGCTGTCACATCCGAGCCGCTGGAAGCTGGATGTCGGCGCGCTGGATCTCAATTCCGTCTGTCTGGGCAAAATTCCCCAGTCTGCACCCTCAACGGTCGCCCCTAAAACGCTGGCGCAGTGGCAGGCGGTATTACCGAATACCTGGATCACGGTTCACCGTCTGACGCTGTCGCCCTGGCAGCAGTGGCAGGGCGAGCTGCATGCGTCGCTGACCCCGTCCACCCAAGAGATCGCCTATAAAGGCGAGCAGGTCAGCATTAAAGGCACGCTGCGCGGTCAGACGCTCTCGGTCAGCCAGTTCGATATCCAGCTCCCGGACCAGCCGCAGCCGATTAATCTGGTGGGCGAGTTTACCTTGCCGCTGGTGCCGGATGGCGTGCCGGTGAAAGGCCACGCGGTCGCGACCTTTAACGTGCCACAGTTGACGTCTCTGGTCGATGCCGATCTGGACTGGGAAGACAATGAGGGACAGCTGGTGGTGATGGCGCGGGACAATCCCGATCCGCTGCTCGACCTGCCGTGGCAGATCACCGCGGAGCAGCTGAACATCAGCGACGGGCGCTGGAACTGGGATCTCTCGGGGATGCCGCTGAGCGGGCGGGTGTCTCTTCGCGCCGACAACTGGCAGCAGGGGCTGGATAACACCACCCTGACCGGACGGCTGAATGTGCTTACTCAGGGTGACGCGGGGAAAGGCAACGCGGTACTGAACATTGGACCCGGCAGGCTCAGCATGGAAAATAGCGACATGCCCCTGCATCTGAGCGGCGAGGCGAAGCAAAACGATCTTATTCTTTACGCCAAATTGCCCGCCACGCTGACCGGCAGCCTGTATGAACCGCAGCTGGCCTTTGAGCCGGGCGCGCTGCTCCGCTCGCGCGGGCGCATCATTGACTCACTCGATATCGATGAAATCCGCTGGCCGCTGGCGGGCGTGAAGCTGACGCAGAAGGGCGTGGACGGTCGATTACAGGCGATTCTGCGCGCCCATGAAAACCAGATGGGTGATTTTGAACTCCACCTGGACGGCCAGGCCAACGACTTTTTACCTGATAACGGCCTGTGGCAGTGGCGCTACTGGGGGAAAGGCAGTTTTACGCCGATGCATGCCCGCTGGGATGTCGCCGGGAAAGGCGAGTGGCGCGACAATCTTATTGAGCTGACGGCGCTCTCCACCGGTTTTGACAAGCTCCAGTACGGCACGATGGAGGTCAGCAAGCCGCGTCTGGTGCTGGATCGGCCGGTGCGCTGGCTTCGTGACCCCGAAAAACCGGCCTTCAGCGGCGCGCTGTCGCTCAACGCCGGGCAAACCCGTTTCTCCGGCGGCAGCGCGTTGCCGCCCTCGGTCCTGACCTTCAGCGTCGACGGTACCGACCCGACCATTTTCCAGTTTAAGGGCGACCTCCATGCGGACAAAATCGGCCCGGTACAGGTGAACGGACGCTGGGATGGCGTGCGCCTTCGCGGGCAGGCCTGGTGGCCGAAACAGTCGCTCACCGTCTTCCAGCCGCTGGTCCCGCCGGACTGGAAAATGACGCTGCGCGACGGGGAGCTTTACGCGCAGGTCGCCTTCTCGGCGGCGGCCGATCAGGGCTTTGAGGCGGGCGGGCACGGCGTGCTGAAATCCGGCAGCGCCTGGATGCCGGATAACCAGATTAACGGCGTCGATTTTGTGCTGCCGTTCCGATTCAGCGAGGGTACCTGGTCCCTCGGCACGCGCGGTCCGGTTACGTTGCGCATTGGCGAAGTGGAAAACCTGGTGACCGCGCGCAACATTACCGCCGATCTACAGGGGGACTATCCCTGGACGGAGGACAATCCGCTGCTCCTCACCAACGTGAAGGTGGAAACCCTCGGCGGGAAAATCACCATGCAGCAGCTGCGGATGCCTCAGCACGATCCGGCCCTGCTGCGCGTGGACAATATCTCTTCGAGCGAGCTGATCAGCGCCGTTAATCCGAAACAGTTTGCCATGTCAGGGCCGGTGAGCGGGGCGCTGCCGTTCTGGCTGGACAATGAAAAATGGATCATTAAAGATGGCTGGCTGACCAACCCGGGACCAATGACGCTGCGCATCGACAAAGATACGGCAGACGCCATCGTGAAAGATAATATGGTGGCGGGCGCGGCGATTAACTGGCTCCGCTATATGGAAATTTCGCGTTCGTGGACGAGAATCAATTTAGATAATCTGGGTGAATTGACCATGCAGGCGACCATCAAGGGGACCAGCCGGGTGGATGGCAAAAGCAGCTCCGTCAACCTGAACTATAGCCATGATGAGAATGTCTTTACCCTCTGGCGCAGCCTGCGCTTTGGGGACAACCTGCAAACCTGGTTTGAGCAACATGCGGCGATACCTGCTCCCCGCAGTTTGACTGGCAAGGAAAGTGAGGAACAACAATGAAAAAGATGGCTGGTGTGCTCACCGTTGCCGTTGCCGCGCTACTGACCGGCTGTACGCCGCGCATTGAAGTCGCTGCGCCAAAGGAGCCGATTACCATCAATATGAATGTCAAAATCGAACATGAAATCCATATTAAGGTCGATAAAGACGTTGAAACCCTGCTGAAATCGCGCAGCGATCTGTTCTGAGGATGCCATGAAACGATTAGCTCTGATTTTACTGGCGCTGGGTATGAACGTGCAGGCGGCTGCGCTGACCTTAAACGATGCGCGGGCACAGGGGCGCGTGGGGGAAACCCTCAGCGGCTATCTTGCCCCGATTCAACAGGACGCGGAAACGCTGGCGCTGGTCAATCGTATCAATGCGGCGCGCGCGGAAAACTACCAGAAGCTGGCTGACAGCAATAATTTGCCGGTCGATGAAGTGGCTAAAATGGCCGGTCAGAAACTGGTTGCCCGCGCGCAGCCGGGCGAATACGTGAAGGGCATTAACGGAAAATGGCTCAAAAAGTAGTTAGCGGTAGCGCCTGCGGTATTCACCCGGCGAGACGCCAAAACGCTGCTTAAACGCCGTAGAAAAATGGCTATGGTCGGTGAACCCCCAGCTGTAGCCAATACCCGCCAGCTTTTCATCATCACCGGTAGATTGCAGTGCCTGCGCGCAGAGATCCAGACGACGGTTTTTGATGTACTGCGCCACCACCAGCCCCTTCTCGGCAAACATGCGGTAAAGGCTGCGCACGGACATGCCGCTCTCGGCGGCAATCCATTCCGGGCGCAGTGATTCAGACTGAATATGGTCGTCAATCAGCGCCACCACATGCTGGAACTGGCGCTCCTTGCGCGGCTGAATGATTTCACGCTGCTGGAACGCGGGGCGCAGCAGGCAGATCATCGCCTCGAGCGCCGCTTCGCTTTCACGGTCACTCAGGTCGGCATTGCTCATGCTCTCCATCAGCAGGCGATGGCTCAGCTGTACCGTGGGCAAGGTGCGGGAAAGGGCGGTCGCGCAGCTTATCTCCTGAAAACGACACTGCTGCTCAATAATCTGGCGGGGAACCAGCAGCGAAATCTGGCGGGATTTTTCCCGCCAGTTGATCGAGCAGGGACGCGACGCGTCAATCAGCGTGATATCACCGGTTCTGAGCAGCGCGCGACGGTCATCCTGCTCAATTTCCGCGCTGCCTTCGAGCTGGAACACGGTATAGAACCAGGCATCATTACTCTGAGCGATCTCCTGACGGGAGCGGAACAGGTTAACGCCGCCTGCGGTCACGGTGCTGAGCTTCAGGCTGCGCGCATAGCTGGTCTCCAGCTCGCCGAAGAATTTCCCCCCGGTGGGCTGCGCGTTAAAACGCCCGCAAACCTGGTTAATTTGCGCCAGCCACTGCTGATACTGTTCCTGCTCGCTTGCACACGCCATCGTTTCTCTCACTGCACCGTCAACGTTTTCGCATTGTTGCATTTGTGTTGCATTTTGTCAGAGCTATGAGGCTGACTATAGGAAAGAACACTCACCGGTAACAGCGATATAAGCGGCAATTATCGCGATTTGCGGAGCCTGTCACAGGTGGCAAAGCGAATGTCACAGAGACAAAAGCGAGAACGCAAAACCCCACTTAGACTGGATGGACACCCTGCGAAGAATAACGAAGGAGTATCCTATGTCTGAATCACAGGTGGCCATTCAGCCTGCCGTACAACAATTTTTAGACCGACAGCATGGCCTGTGGATTGAAGGGCGTCAGGCCGCGTCGGACAGTGAAAAGCGGCTGAACGTCTTCAACCCGGCCACGGGCGAGGTCATTGCCTCGACTGCCGATGCCAGCGTCGACGACGTTGATCGTGCCGTCATGTCCGGCTGGCGCGCGTTTGTCGCCCGCAGCTGGGCCGGAAAACTGCCGGCGGAGCGCGAGCGGGTCCTGCTTCATTTCGCCGATCTGGTCGAACAGCACAGCGAAGAGCTGGCCCAGCTTGAAACGCTGGAGCAGGGCAAATCCATCAACATTTCCCGCATGTTTGAAGTCGGCTGCACCCTGAACTGGATGCGCTATACTGCCGGGTTGACCACCAAAATTACGGGTAAAACCCTCGACCTTTCCATTCCGCTGCCGCAGGGCGCCCGCTATCAGGCGTGGACGCGTAAAGAGCCGGTTGGCGTGGTGGCCGGGATTGTGCCCTGGAACTTCCCGCTGATGATCGGGATGTGGAAAGTGATGCCTGCGCTGGCCGCCGGCTGCTCTATTGTCATCAAGCCGTCAGAGACCACGCCGCTGACCATGCTGCGCGTGGCGGAGCTGGCAAGCGAAGCGGGTATTCCGGACGGGGTGTTCAACGTGGTGACCGGGAGCGGCGCGGTGTGCGGCGCAGCGCTGACCTCGCATCCGCATATTGCAAAGGTGAGCTTTACCGGCTCAACGGCGACGGGTAAGCAAATCGCCCGCGCGGCGGCGGATACGCTAACCGGGGTGACTCTGGAACTGGGCGGGAAAAACCCGGCCATTGTACTAAAAGACGCGGACCCGGCGTGGGTAATCGAAGGCCTGATGACCGGCAGCTTCCTGAACCAGGGGCAGGTGTGCGCGGCGAGCTCGCGCATCTATATTGAAGCGCCGCTGTTTGACACGCTGGTCAGCGGGTTTGAGCAGGCGGTGAAATCCCTGAGCGTCGGGCCGGGCATGTCGCCGGAGGCGTTTATCAACCCGCTTGTGTCGCGCGCGCACTGCGACAAGGTGCAGACCTTCCTTGACGAAGCGAAGTCGCGCAGCGCGGAGCTGATCGTCGGTAACCGGGGGCCGGAAGGCAAAGGCTATTACGTTTCGCCTACGCTGGTGGTGAACCCGGATGCCTCACTGCGCCTGACCCGTGAAGAGGTGTTTGGCCCGGTGGTCAACCTGGTGCGCGTCGCCGACGGGGAAGAGGCGCTCCAGCTGGCAAACGACACCGAATATGGCCTGACTGCCAGCGTCTGGACGCAGAATATCAGCAAGGCGCTGGAGTACACCGACCGGCTGCAGGCGGGCACCGTCTGGGTGAACAGCCATACGCTGATTGACGCCAACCTGCCTTTCGGCGGCATGAAGCAGTCCGGCACCGGACGTGACTTCGGTCCGGACTGGCTGGACGGCTGGTGTGAAACCAAATCGGTTTGCGTGCGCTACTAGTAAAAACAAAAGGCAACCTGGAGGTTGCCTTTTTAGTGTTTGTTCCCTCTCCCATGGGAGAGGGTCAGGGTGAGGGCATCCAGCCGCACCGGGCGAATTTTGTAGGCCGGGTAAGGCGTAGCCGCCACCCGGCTTTAATTAAAGCGACCACCGATCCCGTCCGGCCTCTTTCGCCCGGTACAGCGCCGCATCGGCGCGGGCGATGATCTCGGTGCCCGCTAACCCTTCCGCCATGCTTGCAATCCCCATGCTCACGGTGACACGATCGCTAACGGTTGACGCGCTGTGCGGTATAGCTTCTGTGCGCAGGCCGTCCTGAATACGTAAGGCCACCTTTTCTGCGATGTTTTCCGGACAGTTAAACAGGATCACCACAAACTCCTCGCCGCCGTAGCGTGACACCACATCATCAGGCGTGCGCACCGACTGCTTAAGCACCCGCGCCACGCGCGTCAGGCAGTCGTCACCCGCCTGGTGCCCGTAGGTGTCGTTATAGCGTTTGAAATAGTCGATATCCAGCATGATCACCGAGAAGGTTTTTTTCTGCTCAACCGCGTTTTCCAGCACCACTTCCATTTTCCGGCGATTGGCGGTTTTGGTTAACGGATCCTGATGCGCCAGCGCATCCAGCCTGGAGATCAGCAGCTGATTTTGCTGGTTACGTCGCCAGGCCTCGTCAAACCAGCTCAGCAGGATGAAACGCCCGCAGATCAGGATCAGCGTAAAGACGCTCCAGATAACAAAAAAGTGAAGGTTGAGGCCATCGTTCCGTATCCAGCTTGCTACCGGCAGGGTGATCCAGAGCGGGAGCACAAAGGCGAGTAGCCCTTCAGGATAAAAATAGAGCGCCGTTAAGCCAGCGAGTAATAAAATGACGCACAGCGGCCAGACGTGCGGGAGCAGCAGCTGGGTGATAAACCAAAAGCAGGAGACCGACCAGATGGCGCTGCAGATAAACAGTACCACGCTAATGCCGGCGATGCGTCGCCAGGCCATGAGGATCAGCGCAGCTGAGAGGATGATAATGCCGAGCATGGAGGCATCGACCATTCTCGTCAGCTGCGGCGAGTGGGGATAAAGGGGATCGCTGGTATTAAGCAGGACGTGTCGCAGCAGAATCATCACCGCGAAGCTGATATTCACGAAGGCCAGCCACGGCAGGTTCATCGCCAGCCCGTGCATGACCATGGCGTGGCGCGTCGGCCAGGTTGCCCGTTCAAGTGTCGGTTTTTTTCTTTTTTCCATAAAGCCCTTTCCCGTCCGGGGGATAAATCATGCAGGTGAGATATCAGTAACTATAAGCAAGCCAGGACGATCCTCAAACGCTGGGGCAAAAAAAACCGGGCAATTGCCCGGCGGGTGGTTATTTTTCGTCTTTCTTCTTCCCGAGCGTTGGCGTCTCGTCGAAGAAGTTCCACGGCTTAAGCAGAGTATGCACCCATTCCGTCGGCATTATCGGCCACTCTTCCGCGCGGGCGACGTGGGTGGTGCCGGTGGTCATCCAGACCACGTCGTCCTGGTCGTTAAGCGACTCGTTATCCTTACTGTACTGCCCCAGGCCCGTGTCGTGTACGGAGCGGTTCGGGAATTTTCCTTCCGGGTAGAGCTCATCCGGGTGGTAACGAGTCACCCACAGCTGTTTGTCCATAAAGCTCAGGCGATGGTAAATCCACTCGTCCGGGGCAAATTTCGCGCCGGTCGCCACCGGGTGCGTACCGCCCGCGTAAGGGATAATCTGGTACGAGACCGGGTTGCCCATGCGGTTCTCTTTACTGGTGTTGCTCAGCAGCCGAATGGTGCCCGGGTCGAACTTCTGCGCCGCCTGCTGCTCGGTATCAATATCGTACTGATTGATCTGCATGGTGCTGGTGCGCGGGCCCCCGGCGGTATTCGGCTTCACTTCCGGATCCATCGCCACCAGCTTGTTATTGATGCCGTCCACGTCCATATCAAGACGGAAGTTGTAGATGTGCTGGTGCGTGGTGCCCACGATGTTATGGTCGATCAGCGTGCCGTATTTTGTGTCGTCTTTGGCGGTGGCGTCGTGCATGGTTTTCGCCTGAACGCCTTTCACCGCCTCGATACCCGTTGCGCCGGCGTCAATGCCGATGGTGCCATTTTCATGGAACACCCAGTCAAAGATGTAATCGTAGTTGCCCACGGTACTCACCCAGCGCACCACCAGCTCGCGGCGCTCGGTGCTGACGTTTGGCTGGCCCATCTCCTGATGTTTGTATTCCGGACCGGCGTAGCGTTCGAAAATGGCGATCGCGCGCGGGATCTCCATCGGCGCGCCGGTATAATCCGGGATTGTTTCATTGAGCATCACGGCGTTGGACGGCACGTCTTTACCGCGCACCAGCGGTGAGGTCAGGGTGCCCATACCGTAGTCGCCGGAGTCGAGATAGGCTTTAAAGTACCAGCCCACGTCCGGATCGCCATAAGGGACGATCATGCCGCCGAGCGACCCCTGATACATCACCTGGCGCTTTTTGCCGTTGTCGTTATAGGTGACGGTTGAAATCATCGGGCCGACGCGGGAGTCCAGGCTCAGGTGGAAATCCCAGTTCTGCCAGTGCACCATATCGCCGGTGATGGTGTAGTTCTTGCCTTCCGGCTCAGTGATGTTGAGCGGTTTTTTCGGCGTCTCTATACGGTCGCGTCCATCATAGGGACGCGGGGTCATGGGAACCGGAACAACGGCGCCTTCTTCAATCTTCTGGATCTTTTTCTGTTCAAGATCGACCACGGCCACCAGGTTCTCAATCGGGTGCGCCCAGTAGTTGCCGTCGCCCACGTCCAGGTAGCTCACCACCTTCAGCAGGCGATCTTCCTGCTTCAGGCCGTCTTTACCGTCGAAATAGCCGACGGTCAGCGGCGTGGTAATCACTTTTTTCGGGTCGGTGATGCCGTGTTTTTTAAGCACCTCGGCGAACTCGGTGCTTTCGTTGATGATCTGCTGAACCGCGGTGAAATCATCCAGCAGCACCATGCCGTGCGCGTCTTTTACCGGTTCCCAGCGCAGGATTTTTTTATCCTTCAGGTCTACCACGCTTTCGACAACGTGCTTGCCATCGAGCATGACGATCTTCGCCTGGCGAGGGGCATCCACTGCCGTACCGTTAAGCACAAAGTCCCACACTTTGGCTTTCTCGGGCTCTGCCAGGGCGATCTGGGTAAAGCGGGTATTCGGTTTAAAGTCCGCCGAGGTTTTCACAATCTCAACGGCCTGCTTAATTTCGTCCGCCGTCAGCGCGTTTAACGGGTGAGGGCGTTTTTCTACCTGGAAGGTCTGGTCAAGGCCGGACTGGAAAACATCGTTGATGAAGGTATCGGAAATAAAGGCTTTCTTGCCTTTCATCACCACCGGCACTTCCAGCTTGAGGGTTTTACCGTTGACGATGGCGGTTTTTGCGCCCGGTTTGACCTTCACAAAGGCACCGTCTTTCGCAATGATGAACATCTGTGCGTAATCATCCCACTGAACGTCCGCGCCAAAGTCCTGCAGCGTTTTGTCCATCGGGACCATATGCGCCTCACTGCCGTGGGCGAAAACAGGGGATTGCCAGGCGCAACACAGCGCAACGGCCATGGCCAGCGCCGTTCTACGGGCAGAAAAAGAAGAATTGCTTCCCATCGTAGACCTCATCTTGTTGTGTTTATTGTGTTGTGACAGTCTTATCCTGACAGGCCCATGAGAAAAGCGTTTGCCTGCATCTGCCAGGTTATTTGCCAGTCTTGCCAGGTTAAAAAAAGAGCGGGGATACGTCACATCCCCGAGATAGAGGCTTCATGGGATCAGTAAGGTGATCTATCCAGATAAATACGCACGTCGAACCCAACTGTAGTGAAAGAGTAAATATTTCCGCGAACGCGGAGATAAATATCTCCGTTTGTTACCGTTGCTGTGGCTTTAGCATCGTTGGTAACCATGACAGGTTTGATATCTGATACGTGAGACATAAAATCTTCAGTGCTTTTTTTCGCATCATAGAGATAAAAGTGAAACGTATCTCTGGATAAAGAACTCGCTTCAACCTGGGTTATGTAGAGAGCTAAACGATCATTAACGATAATTTTTTCCTGAAATTTTTCATACACGGTAAACAGATCGCGGAAAGGGTATAAGATAAACCCCAGAAAAATGACAACCGCCACTACGATTCGCCAGTTAAAATCCCGAACGTCGTGCATAATCTATTCCTGCCCTAATCCATAATTGATCAACAGGGTCATCTCCATAAGCACTGGCACCATGATATTTAGCAAATTCTACCGGATCGCTTGTGCCAGCAAGGATCTGCGCAGTACCTGCACCGCGTAGCAGCACTCCATCAGGAATGCCCGCCGCCGCGCCAACCGCACCGTAATGAAAATTTCCAAAGTTAGCGTATTGCGAACGGCCTTGCTTATAGTCCCACGGGCCATGATTTCTCACCATTTGATAAAACCAGATGTACGTCATCATTGAGGGACCGCCATGAAATCGAGCGATGACCATATGGCTGACAACGTCAACGCCCGGGGGCGAAAATGAAGCAATATCGTATGGAGTAGAATATGAAGGCACACGCATAGTTAACGCTCTGCCCAGCTATCGGCGAATCGCAAATTACCGTCGCAATATGTCCAGGTTATTTTGTCGTACCGTAGCTCAACGACTTCAAGATGATTGTGTTTTTCTTTCGTCGGGTCTTTAGTGTCATGCATCAATGGCGTAACGGAAACGACGCGAACATTATCGAGATGCATATTGTAATATTCTGCCTCTTGACCAGCGTCATTTATGCGATACCACCTGAATTCCGCTGTTTTGAGGGTTTGCCCAGTAGCAACGGCTTTCATCAGGTAAGGAGAAGATGAATCAATTTCCTTTTGAAAAACGATTGGCGCATGGTTGCGTTTGCTGGTGATTTTACCGGTCAAAGGATCCGTTGGCAGGCGGAGGTTATGGGTAAAGCCGGTGACTTCAATGCTTCCCTCGCGGTCACGAATATCCACTGAGCCTGTGATTTTTGCGCCGCCGTCGTCCGTTAAGAAAAGATATACGGGTATTGCCATATTCAATTAACCTTCCATGTAATTGCACTTGAAAATATTCACGTCAGAAAATAATAGCCTTGATAATAATATGGTCAATTCGATTACTGTTTCTGGTTGTAACTTATCCAGACCAGGCTGGATGGTTTGGTCTCCCAATGCCATCCAGTTTATGTTTTCTCTTAACGCAACACATCAGCGGATTAAGAGTTAAGGCTCAAGATAAAATATCCCCCTGCTGGCGCGCCACCAGCGTCAGGATGGAGTAGAGCGCCACGGCCTGCTGGTGCTGGTTGAAGATCTCAACCGCCCACTCCACCACGCCGGTCGGTTTTTCCTCCTCGGTACGCTGTTTCTTCAGCGTTTTACGCTTGCAGGTCAGACGCACCTGTATGGTATCGCCCGGCTTAACCGGCTCGATAAAGCGCAGGTTCTCCATGCCGTAGTTAGCAATAACCGGCCCGACGCCCGCATCAACAAACAGTCCCGCTGCGGCGGAGATCAGGAAGTAGCCGTGCACCACGCGCTCGCCGAAGATCGACTCTGCCGCGCCGATCTTGTCCATATGGGCGTAGAAGTGGTCCCCGCTCAGGCAGGCAAAGTTCACAATGTCCGCTTCCGTGAGGGTGCGGCGCGGCGTCAGCAGGCTGTCGCCCGGCTGTAGCTCTTCAAAGTATTTGCGGAACGGATGCACGCGATCTTCCTGCACCGCTGCGCCACGCACCCACTGTTTGCCAATGGCGGCCAGCATCGTCGGGCTGCCCTGAATCGCGGTGCGCTGCAGGTAGTGCTTCACCGCGCGCAGGCCGCCCAGCTCTTCGCCGCCGCCCGCGCGGCCCGGGCCGCCGTGCACCAGCTGAGGCAGCGGGGAGCCGTGGCCGGTAGACTCTTTTGATGATTCCTCGTTAAGGATCTGAATGCGCCCGTGGGCGCGCGCCGCGCCGGCAATAAACTGGCGGGCAATCACCGAATCGGCGGTGACCAGCGTACCCGCCAGGCTGCCGCCGCCCGCGCGGGCAAGCTGCATCGCGTGGCGCGCGTTGCGATACGGCATCAGCGTCGCAACCGGTCCGAAGGCTTCGGTTGAGTGCACCGCCGGGGTTTCGTCCGGCTGCGGGCAGAACAGCAGGGTCGGTGGGAAGAACGCGCCCGGGGCCTGCAGATCCGCTTTGCCACCCAGACGGATCTGGCAGCCAGCGGCGATCAGCTGATTCACTTTCTCCTGCACGTCCGCGCGCTGTTCGGCGTTGACCAGCGCACCCATCTTCACCCCTTCCTGCGCCGGGTCGCCCACCACCACTTTTTCCAGGCGGGCAATCAGCGCCTGGCTCACCGCGTCAATCTGGTTTTGCGGGACGATAATCCGGCGAATGGCCGTACATTTTTGCCCGGCCTTAGCGGTCATCTCGCGGACCACTTCCCGGACGAACAGCGCAAACTCCGGCTGTTCCGGCGAGACGTCTTCCCCCAGCACGCAGCAGTTCAGGGAGTCGGCCTCCATGGTGAACGGAATCGAATTCGCCACAATATTCGGGTGCACGCGCAGGCTTTGCCCGGTGCTGGCGGAGCCGGTAAAGGTCACCACGTCCTGGCTGTCGAGCTGGTCGAGCAGATCCCCAGCGCCGCCGCAGATCAGGCTGATGGCGCCGTCCGGCACCAGTCCGCTGTCCACGATGGATTTCACCATCGCCTGCGTCACCTGCGCGGTCGCGGTAGCGGGTTTGATGATGGCGGGCATGCCGGCAAGCCAGGTCGGCGCCAGCTTTTCCAGCATCCCCCAGCAGGGGAAGTTAAAGGCGTTGATGTGCACCGCCACCCCGGATTTGGAGGTGAGGACGTGGCGCGCCGCAAAGCCGCCTTCTTTCGACAGCGGGATTAACTCGTCTTCCGGCCACAGCGTGTCATCCGGCAGCTCGCGGCTGCCCAGGCTGGCGTATGTGAAGAGGGTGCCAATGCCGCCTTCAATATCCACCCAGCTGTCCGCCTTCGTTGCGCCCGTCTGAGCTGACAGGGCATAAAACGTCTCTTTCTCGCTAAGCAGGTGCTTTGCCACCGCCTTCAGCATGGCCGCACGTTCGATAAAGGTCATCTCGTGAAGCGCTTCGCCGCCGCGCTCAATCGCATAGCGACGGGCGGCCGCCATGTCCAGCCCTTCGCTGGTCACGCTCCACAGCGCTTCGCCACTGATGGCGTGATGAATAGTGCGTTCGCGGCCCCGGCCAGACTGCCAGGTACCGGATAAGAAGCTGGCTAACTGCTGCATCGCTTATCTCCAAATGTTACGTAATTTACCCATTAATAGTTTGATCATGAATCATAAAAATCAAGCTGAGTTTTAATGAATTGTTAACATTGTGATCCGCTCTGATGAAGCGCGGCGCGCCAGGACGCTCTCCAGCGCGCCTGTAGTAAAAGCCTTGCGAGCAGCGTCACATAATCAGGAAACAATTCTTGGGGTTATATTTAACCTTTGTGTAACTTTTAAAAAACAAAGTGATTCAACATTACGCTTTAATTTGCAAACTAACGAATCATAAAGGTGATGACGTGACGCAAGAACAACGGTTTGAGCAGCGCATAGCGCAGGAGACGGCGATTGAGCCTCAGGACTGGATGCCTGACGCCTACCGTAAGACGTTGATCCGTCAGATTGGTCAGCATGCGCACTCCGAAATTGTCGGCATGCTGCCGGAAGGGAACTGGATCGCCCGCGCGCCGACGCTGCGCCGAAAAGCGATCCTGCTGGCGAAGGTGCAGGACGAAGCCGGGCACGGGCTCTACCTCTACAGCGCGGCGGAAACGCTGGGCTGCGCGCGGGAAGACATCTACCAGAAGATGCTTGACGGCAGGATGAAATACTCCTCCATCTTCAACTATCCGACCCTGAGCTGGGCCGATATCGGCGTGATTGGCTGGCTGGTGGATGGCGCGGCCATCGTCAACCAGGTGGCGCTGTGCCGCACCTCCTACGGTCCGTATGCCCGCGCGATGGTGAAAATCTGTAAAGAAGAGAGCTTCCACCAGCGCCAGGGCTTTGAGGCCTGCATGGCGCTGGCGCAGGGCAGCGAGGCCCAGCGTCAGATGCTGCAGGACGCCATCAACCGCTTCTGGTGGCCGGCGCTGATGATGTTCGGGCCGAACGACGACAACTCGCCGAACAGCGCCCGCAGCCTGGCCTGGAAAATCAAACGCTTCGGCAATGACGAGCTTCGCCAGCGCTTTGTCGACAACACGGTGCCGCAGGTGGAGATGCTGGGCATGACGGTGCCGGATCCCGACCTGCGATTTGATGAAGAGAGCGGTCATTATCGCTTCGGCGAGATTGACTGGCAGGAGTTTGACGAGGTCATTAACGGGCGCGGCATCTGCAACCACGAGCGCCTGGCCGCGAAACGTAAAGCCTGGGAAGAGGGGGCGTGGGTGCGCGAAGCCGCACTGGCGCACGCGGAAAAACAACACGCCCGCAAAGTGGCTTAAGAGGAATCACGATGAGCAACGTCTACTGGCCGCTGTACGAAGTATTCGTACGCAGCAAACAAGGATTATCCCACCGTCACGTGGGCAGTCTGCATGCCGCCGACGATCGCATGGCGCTGGAAAATGCGCGCGACGCCTACACCCGCCGCAGCGAAGGGTGTTCTATCTGGGTGGTTAAGGCGAGCGAGATTGTCGCCTCCCAGCCGGAAGAGAGCGGTGAGTTCTTCGACCCGGCGGAAAGCAAGGTTTACCGCCACCCGACGTTCTACACCATCCCCGACGGCATCGAGCATATGTGAGGCAAAGAATGAATTCAGTGACTGCCTATGCCCTGCGTCTGGGCGACAACGGTCTGGTGCTTTCCCAGCGTCTCGGCGCCTGGTGCGGCCACGCGCCGGAGCTGGAGATCGATCTCGCGCTCGCCAATATCGGCCTCGACCTGCTGGGACAGGCGCGCAATTTCCTGACCTATGCCGCGGAGCAGGAAGGCCAGGGCGATGAAGACACGCTGGCGTTTGGCCGCGACGAGCGCCAGTTCCGCAACGTCCTGCTGGTGGAGCAGCCGAACGGCAGCTTCGCCGACACCATTGCCCGCCAGTACCTGATGGATGCCTGGAACGTGGCGCTGTATGAACGCCTGACCCAAAGCCGCGACGGCCAGCTTGCCGCCATTGCCGCCAAAGCGGTTAAAGAGGCGCGCTACCACCTGCGCTTCAGCCGCGGCTGGCTGGTGCGTCTGGGCGACGGGACCGAAACGTCCGCGCAAAAAATGCAGCAGGCCATCGACAACCTGTGGCGTTTTACGGCCGAGCTGTTTGAAGCCGATGACGTCGAGCGGGAGCTGATTGAGTCCGGCGTGGCGGTTGACCCGCGCCTCCTGCGTCAGCCGTGGGAAAGCGAAGTCTTTGCCGGTCTCAATGAGGCCTGCCTGCAGGTTCCCGCAGAGGTGGCGTACCGCACCGGGGGCAAGAGGGGGCTGCATACCGAACATCTGGGCCCGATGCTGGCGGAAATGCAGTATCTCCAGCGCGCGTATCCCGGTCAGCAGTGGTAAAGGAGAACGCTATGCAACGCCTCGTCGACATCGCGCCCGCGCAAATCCCGCAGATCTGGTCGCTGTTAAGCCAGATCCCCGATCCGGAAGTGCCGGTATTAACCATCACCGATTTAGGCATGGTGCGCAGCGTGAAGACGCAGGGGGAAGGCTGGGTCATTGGCTTCACGCCAACCTACTCGGGCTGTCCGGCAACGGAACACCTGCTGGGGGCGATCCGCGACGCGATGACCGCGCACGGCTTTACCCCGGTGCACATTGTGCTCCAGCTTGAACCCGCCTGGACCACCGACTGGATGACCGCCGGCGCGCGCGAGCGCCTGCGGGCGTACGGCATCAGTCCACCGGTGGGGCATAGCTGTCACGCGCTCGCGCCGGTGGAGGTGAGCTGCCCGCGCTGCGCCAGCACCGACACTTCGCTTACCAGTGAATTTGGTTCGACGGCCTGCAAAGCGCTCTACCGCTGCAATTCCTGCCGTGAGCCCTTCGACTATTTCAAATGTATTTGAGGCTGCCATGACAACGTTTCATTCATTAACAGTGGCAAAAGTGGAACCCGAAACCCGCGACGCGGTGACCATTACCTTTGCGGTGCCGCAGGCGCTGCAGGAGGCCTACCGCTTTCGTCCCGGCCAGCACCTGACCTTAAAAACGAAGCTTGACGGGGACGAGCTGCGCCGCTGCTACTCCATCTGCCGGAGTACCGCCCCGGGCGAAATCAGCGTGGCGGTCAAGGCGATTGAAGGCGGGCGCTTTTCCCGCTATGCCCGGGATGAGATCAAAGCGGGCATGGCGCTGGAGGTAATGGTTCCTCAGGGACAGTTTGGCTACCAGCCGCGGGCCGAACGCGAAGGCCACTATCTGGCAATTGCGGCAGGCTCCGGGATCACCCCGATGCTGGCGATTATCTCCGCGACGCTGGCGACCGAGCCGAACAGCCATTTCACCCTGATCTACGGCAACCGCAGCAGCCAGAGCATGATGTTCCGCCAGGCGCTGGCGGACCTGAAGGACAAGTACACGCAGCGGCTGCAGCTGGTCTCTATCTTCAGCCAGGAGCGGCTGGACAGCGATCTGCTCTTTGGCCGCATCGACGGGGAAAAGCTGCAGGCGCTGGCGAAAACCCTGATTAACTTCCGCCAGTACGACGAGGCGTTTATCTGCGGCCCGTCGGCGATGATGGACGACGCCGAAGCGACGCTGAAGGCGCTGGGGATGCCGGACAAATCCATTCACCTTGAGCGCTTTAACACCCCGGGGACCACCGCTAAACGCGCGGTGCACGTCCAGGCGGAAGGACAAAAAGTGACCGTGCGCCAGGACGGGCGCGATCGCGAAATCACCCTGACGGCGGACGACGAAAGCATCCTGGATGCCGCCCTGCGTCAGGGGGCGGATCTTCCGTATGCCTGCAAGGGCGGCGTGTGCGCCACCTGTAAATGCAAAGTGCTGCGCGGGAAGGTGGATATGGCGACCAACTACAGCCTGGAGCCGGACGAGCTGGCCGCCGGATACGTGCTGAGCTGCCAGTCGCTTCCGTTAACCGCCGACGTGATTGTCGACTTCGACGCGAAGGGGATGGCATGAGCGAACTGACTGTTACCCGTCATGGCCGCGTGCTGCAGCTGACGCTAAACCGTCCGGCGGCGCGCAACGCCCTCAACAATGCGCTGTTGACGCAGCTTGCGGAACAGCTGGAGGCCGCGGCTTCTGACATCGAGATTTCCGTCTGCGTGATTTACGGCAGCGAGCGCTGCTTTGCCGCCGGGGCCGATCTCAACGAAATGGCGGAGAAAGACCTGCCCGCCACGCTGAACGATATTCGTCCGCAGCTGTGGGCGCGGATTAACGCTTTTCCTAAACCGCTGATTGCCGCCGTGAACGGCTTCGCGCTGGGCGCAGGCTGCGAGCTGGCGCTGCTGTGTGACGCGATCGTTGCTGGCGATAACGCCCGCTTTGGCCTGCCGGAAATTACGCTGGGCATTATGCCCGGCGCGGGCGGCACCCAGCGTCTGATTCGCAGCGTCGGTAAATCCCTTGCCAGCAAAATGGTGCTGACCGGCGAGAGTATCTCCGCGCAGCAGGCGCTGAGCGCCGGGCTGGTGAGCGACGTTTTTCCTGCAGCGCTGACGCTGGAGTATGCCCTGAAGCAGGCGGCGCTGATGGCGCGCCACTCTCCGCTGGCGCTGCAGGCGGCGAAACAGGCGCTGCGCCAGTCTCAGGAGGTGCCGCTCCAGGCCGGTCTGGCCCAGGAGCGCCAGCTGTTTACGCTGCTTTCTGCCACCGAAGACCGCCGGGAAGGCATCGACGCCTTCTTACAAAAACGCACCCCCGACTTTAAAGGACGCTAATTGTGGAATTTATTCTCAGTCATGTTGAGCAGGGCGTAATGACCATTACGCTGAACCGTCCGGAGCGTCTGAACAGCTTTAACGACGTGATGCACCAGCAGCTTGCCGAGTGCCTGAAACAGGCCGAGCGTGATGACACCGTTCGCTGCCTGCTGATCACCGGGGCGGGACGCGGCTTTTGCGCCGGTCAGGATCTGAACGACCGCAACGTCGACCCCAACGGCCCGGCGCCGGATCTGGGGATGTCCGTTGAAACCTTCTATAACCCGCTGGTGCGCCGCCTGGCAAAGCTGCCGAAACCGGTCATTTGTGCCGTTAACGGCGTGGCGGCCGGCGCGGGGGCCACGCTGGCGCTGGGGTGCGACATGGTCATTGCCGCCCGTTCCGCCAGCTTCGTGATGGCCTTCAGCAAGCTCGGCCTTGTGCCGGACTGCGGCGGCACCTGGCTGCTGCCGCGCGTGGCCGGACGCGCCCGCGCCATGGGGCTGGCGCTGCTCGGCGACAAGCTCAGCGCCGAACAGGCGCAGGCCTGGGGGATGATCTGGCAGGTGGTGGATGACGAACAGCTCTCCACCACCGCGCAGCAGATGGCCCTGCATTTTGCGTCGCAGCCGACCTTCGGGCTGGGGCTGATCAAGCAGGCGATCAATGCTGCGGAAACCAACACTCTGGACGCTCAGCTCGATCTCGAGCGCGACTATCAGCGCCTGGCCGGACGCAGCGACGATTACCGCGAGGGCGTCAGCGCCTTCCTGGCGAAGCGCGTGCCGAACTTTACGGGGAAATAAGATGCTGAACATACGGACTGTCGCCGTGATTGGCAGCGGCACGATGGGCGCAGGGATTGCCGAAGTCGCCGCCAGCCATGGGCATCAGGTGCTGATCTACGACATCTCCAGCGACGCGATATCGCGGGCCATCGACGGGATCCGCCAGCGTCTGGCCTCCCGGGTGACGCGCGGAAAACTCTCCGCCGATGCCGGGAGCCAGATCCTCGCCCGGCTGCTTCCGGTCACGGATATCGAGGCGCTCGCCGCGGCCGATCTGGTCATAGAAGCGGCCTCCGAGCGTCTGGAGGTGAAAAAGGCGCTGTTTGCTCAGCTGGCTGAGATCTGCCCGCCGCAGACGGTGCTGACCAGCAATACCTCTTCCATCTCCGTCACTGCGATTGCGGCGGACGTCCACCACCCGGAGCGCGTCGCAGGGCTGCACTTCTTTAACCCGGCGCCGGTGATGAAGCTGGTGGAGGTGGTCAGCGGGCTGGCGACCTCTCCGGAAGTAGCCGACGCGCTGTGCGAGCTGGCGCTGAACTGGGGTAAACAGCCCGTTCGCTGCCAGTCAACGCCGGGATTCATCGTCAACCGCGTCGCCCGTCCGTTTTATTCCGAGGCCTGGCGCGCGCTGGAAGAGCAGGTCGCCCCGCCGGAGGTGATTGATGCCGCCCTGCGCGACGGCGGCGGTTTCCCGATGGGGCCGCTGGAGCTGACCGACATGATTGGTCAGGACGTGAATTTCGCGGTGACCTGCTCGGTATTTAACGCCTTCTGGCAGGAGCGTCGTTTTCTGCCTTCGCTGGTGCAGCAGGAGCTGGTGCTGGCGGGAAGGCTGGGCAAAAAGAGCGGGAAGGGCGTCTACGACTGGCAGGGTGACAAACCCGCCGTGCAGTGGGTGACGGCCGTGAACGACAGCTTCAGCCCGATGCGCGTGGAAAGAAGAGGTGACGGTGTCACCGAAATTGATGATGTGTACCTGATCGAAACGCAGGGCGAAACCGCTCAGGCGCTGGCGCTGCGGCTCAACGGCCCGGTGGTGGTGGTGGACCGCATTGAGCGCGACGTGGCGGTGATTGCGTCGGCCGCCAGCAACCCGCACACCGCGACGCAAAAGGCCATCCGCTACCTGCAGCAGCAGGGTAACCGGGTGGTGCAAATTGCCGATTATCCCGGCCTGCTGGTCTGGCGCACGCTGGCGATGATTGCCAACGAAGCGCTGGATGCCCTGCAAAAAGGGGTCGCCAGCGAGAAGGACATCGATACCGCCATGCGCCTGGGCGTGAACTACCCGAGCGGGCCGATCGCCTGGGGCGAGCGGCTGGGCTGGCAGCGCCTGCTGACGCTGCTGGAGAACCTGCAGCGTCATTACGGCGAGGAGCGCTATCGCCCCTGTTCACTGCTGCGCCAGCGCGCGCTTCTGGAGAGTAGCTATGAGTCATAACGCCTGGCATAACGCCCGCGCGATGTACGAACGGGACGCCTGCGCGCAGGCGATGGGGATGGACATTGTCGACATGGATGAAGGCTTCGCGGTGGTGACCATGACCATCACCCCGCAGATGCTTAACGGCCACCAAACCTGCCACGGCGGACAGCTTTTTTCGCTGGCAGACACCGCCTTTGCCTACGCCTGCAACAGCCAGGGGCTGGCGGCGGTAGCCTCAGGCTGCTCGATTGATTTTCTGCGTCCGGGCTTTGCCGGGGACACGCTCACTGCCACCGCGCGGGTGATGCACCAGGGCAAACTGACCGGCGTGTACGACATTGAAATCCAGAACCAACAACAGAAAACCGTCGCCCTTTTTCGTGGGAAATCTCACCGCATCGGCGGCAGCGTGACAGGAGAGGCAGATGCGTGACGCATTTATTTGTGATGGCGTTCGAACCCCGGTGGGGCGCTACGGCGGCGCGCTTGCCGCAGTCCGAACCGACGATCTCGGTGCCGTGCCGCTACGCGCGCTGCTGGCCCGCTATCCCCAGCTCGACCTCGAGCGGATCGACGACGTGATTTTCGGCTGCGCCAACCAGGCGGGGGAAGATAACCGCAACGTAGCGCGCATGTCGTCCCTGCTGGCCGGGCTGCCGCAGACGGTGTCCGGAACCACCATTAACCGCCTGTGCGGATCGGGTCTTGACGCGATTGGGTTTGCTGCCCGCGCCATTAAGGCGGGCGATGGCGAGCTGCTGATCGCGGGCGGCGTGGAGTCGATGTCGCGCGCGCCGTTTGTGATGGGCAAAGCCACCGCCGCGTTTCAGCGTCAGGCGGAGATCTTTGATACCACCATCGGCTGGCGATTTGTGAATCCGCTCATGCATCAGCAATTCGGAACTGACAGTATGCCGGAAACGGCAGAGAATGTAGCTGAATTGTTAAATGTCAGCCGTGCCGATCAGGACGCGTTCGCGCTGCGCAGCCAGCAGCGTACCGCGCAGGCGCAGCAGAACGGCATTCTGGCGCAGGAGATTGTGCCGGTACCGGTGCCTGGCAAAAAAGGGGCGGTCACGGAGTTCTGCGTGGATGAACATCCGCGCGCGGACACCACGCTCGAACAGCTCGCCGGGCTCAAAACGCCGTTTCGTAAGAACGGGGCGATCACGGCGGGGAATGCCTCCGGCGTCAACGACGGCGCTGCGGCGCTGATCGTCGCCAGCGAGAAGATGGCGCTGGCGCAGGGATTGGTCCCGCGCACGCGGATCGTGGCGATGGCGACGGCGGGCGTGGAGCCTCGTCTGATGGGGCTCGGTCCGGTCCCCGCCACTTGCAAGGTGCTGGAGCGCGCCGGACTCAGCATTAACGATATGGACGTGATCGAGCTTAACGAAGCTTTCGCCGCGCAGGCGCTGGGCGTGCTGCGTCAGCTGGGCCTGCCGGATGATGCCGCGCACGTTAACCCGAACGGTGGCGCGATTGCGCTGGGCCACCCGCTGGGCATGAGCGGCGCCAGGCTGGCGCTGGCCGCGAGCAACGAACTGCACCGACGCGGCGGGCGCTACGCGCTGTGTACGATGTGCATCGGTGTGGGTCAGGGCATTGCCATGATCCTTGAGCGTGTTTGAGCATAAAAACAATGTGAGTACCCTACAATGACAAATACAACAAAGCTTGATCCGATTGAAACGGCCTCCCTTGACGAGTTACAGGCGCTGCAGACCGAGCGTCTGAAATGGACGCTGCATCATGCCTATAACAACGTGCCGATGTACAAACGCAAGTTTGACGCCGCAGGCGTTCACCCTGACGATTTCAAAGAGCTGGCGGATATCCGCAAATTCCCGTGCACCACCAAGCAGGACCTGCGGGATAACTATCCGTTCGATACCTTTGCCGTGCCGATGGAGCAGGTGGTGCGCATTCACGCGTCATCCGGCACCACCGGCAAACCGACCGTTGTCGGCTATACGCAGGGCGACATCGACAACTGGGCCAATCTGGTGGCCCGCTCCCTGCGCGCCGCGGGCGGCAGTGCGAAGGACAAAATTCACGTGGCGTATGGCTACGGCCTGTTTACCGGCGGGCTGGGGGCGCACTACGGGGCCGAGCGTTTAGGCGCGACGGTGATCCCGATGTCCGGCGGCCAGACGGAGAAACAGGCGCAGCTGATCCGCGATTTCCAGCCGGACATGATCATGGTGACGCCATCCTACTGCCTCAACCTGATTGAAGAGCTGGAGCGCCAGATGGGCGGCGATGCCAGCGGATGTTCCCTGCGCGTGGGCGTCTTCGGCGCCGAGCCGTGGACGCAGGCCATGCGCCGGGAAATTGAAAAACGCTTAGGCATTACGGCGCTGGACATCTATGGCCTCTCCGAAGTGATGGGGCCGGGCGTGGCGATGGAGTGTATCGAAACCGTCGACGGCCCGACCATCTGGGAAGATCATTTCTACCCTGAGATCGTCAACCCGAACGACGGCACGCCGCTGGATGACGGCCAGCAGGGCGAGTTGCTGTTCACCACGCTGACCAAAGAGGCGCTGCCGGTGATCCGCTACCGCACCCGCGACCTGACGCGTCTGCTTCCGGCCACCGCGCGCAGCATGCGCCGTATGGACCGGATCAGCGGCCGCAGCGACGATATGCTGATCATCCGCGGCGTCAACGTCTTCCCGTCGCAGCTGGAAGAGGAGATCGTGAAGTTCGAACATCTTTCGCCGCACTACCAGCTGGAGGTGAACCGTCGCGGGCATCTTGATTCACTTTCCGTGAAGGTGGAGCTAAAAGAGAGCAGTCTGACGCTGACGCACGAGCAGCGTTGTCAGGTGTGCCACCAGCTGCGCCACCGCATTAAGTCAATGGTGGGGATTTCCACCGACGTGACGATCGTGAACTGCGGCAGCATCCCGCGCTCGGAGGGCAAAGCCTGCCGGGTGTTTGATTTGCGTAAAGTCGCAGCTAACGGTTGAGTTTCCCTCACCCCAGCCCTCTCCCAAAGGGAGAGGGTGTAAAAAATTCCCTCTCCCTTTGGGAGAGNNGGGAGAGGGTTAGGGTGAGGGGCTATCCCAGAATCCTGTGCTATGATTCATCCAGGATAAAAATAACAACAGAATGAATCACATGAATAAACTCGACGCCTTTATCCAGCACGCGGTCAGCTCCGTACCCGTCAGCGGGACCTCTCTCATCTCCTCGTTATACGGTGACGCGCTTTCCCATCGCGGCGGTGAGATTTGGCTCGGTAGCCTGGCAGCCCTGCTGGAAGGCATGGGGTTTGGCGAGCGCTTCGTGCGCACCGCGCTGTTTCGCCTCAACAAAGAGGGCTGGCTGGATGTTTCCCGCATCGGGCGTCGCAGCTTTTACCGCCTGAGCGATAAAGGGCTTCGCCTGACGCGTCGCGCGGAGAATAAGATTTACCGCGCGGAACTGCCCGCCTGGGACGGCAAATGGCTGCTGCTGCTCTCCGAAGGTCTCGATAAAACCACCCTTGCCGACGTCAAAAAACAGCTGATCTGGCAGGGGTTTGGCACGCTGGCGCCGAGCCTGATGGCCTCGCCGTCGCAGCATCTGGCGGACGTGCAGTCCCTGCTTCACGATGCCGGCGTGGCGGAAAACGTGATCTTCTTTGAAGCCCACTCGCCGCTGGCGCTCTCCCGCGCCGCGCTGCGTTCGCGGGTAGAAGAGTGCTGGCAGTTAACCGAGCAAAACGCGATGTACGAGTCGTTTATCAACTCGTTCCGGCCGCTGCTGCCGCTGCTGAAAGAGGCCGCGCCCGAGGAGCTGACGCCGGAACGCTGTTTCCAGATCCAGCTGCTGCTGATTCACTTTTATCGTCGCGTGGTGCTGAAAGACCCGCTGCTGCCGGAAGAGTTGCTGCCCGCGCACTGGGCGGGACAAAGCGCCCGACAGCTCTGCATTAATATCTATCAGCGTGTCGCGCCGGGGGCGCTGGCGTTTGTCAGCGAGAAGGGCGAAACCTCCGTGGGCGAACTGCCCGTGCCCGGCACGCTTTACTATCAACGCTTTGGTGGTCTTACAAGCGCATAAGGAGCGAAGATGCCAGTTTATCAAATTGACGGTCTGACGCCGGTCGTGCCGGACGAGAGCTATGTTCACCCGACGGCGGTGCTGATCGGGGACGTGATTCTGGGTAAAGGCGTTTACGTCGGTCCCAACGCCAGCCTGCGCGGTGATTTTGGCCGTATCGTGGTGAAAGACGGCGCCAACATTCAGGATAACTGCGTGATGCACGGCTTCCCGGAGCAGGACACGGTGGTGGAAGAGGACGGGCATATCGGCCACAGCGCCATTCTCCACGGCTGCGTGATCCGCCGCAATGCGCTGGTGGGCATGAACGCGGTGGTGATGGACGGCGCGGTCATCGGTGAAAACAGCATCGTCGGCGCGGCGGCGTTCGTTAAGGCGAAAGCGGAGATGCCCGCCAACTATTTGATTATCGGCAGCCCGGCCAAAGCGATTCGCGAACTCAGCGAGCAGGAGCTGGCGTGGAAGCTGCAGGGCACGCGGGAGTATCAGGTGCTGGTGGAGCGCTGCAAGCTCACTATGCACCAGGTGGAGCCGCTGCGCGAGGCTGAGCCTGACCGAAAACGGCTGACGTTTGATGAGAATTTAAGGCCGAAGCCGGCGGTGTAGGACGGGAAGTTCGCGCCACGGCACTAACGGGAAGATGTTACCCGCCTCATCATGCTATTAATCCTCGATACAGACTCATCACGACAGAGGACGCAGAGTTATGCTGAGGGGTAAAAGAGCTGTTATCACGGGTGGCGGCGGGGGATTTGGTCAGGCGCTGTGCGTCTGGCTTGCCCGAGAGGGCGTTGAAGTGGATTTTAGCGCCCGTCGGGCGGTGGATATTCAAAAAACCTGCAGCCTCATCGCGGCTGAAGGTGGTGAGGCGAAAGGGTATCTCTGTGATTTAGCCCTGCCGGAATCCGTTTCTCAGTTCTCTTCACAGGTCTTACGTTCAGACAGGCCAATCGATATTTTAATTCTGAATGCTGCTCAGTGGTTGTCAGGGACAATAGACGAACATTCGAGCACAGAAATCGTCAGTACCGTCAGTTCAGGCCTGACAGGTTCAATCCTGCTAACCCAGGCAATGCTTCCGGGTTTAAGACGCTCAGACAGTGCAGACATCATTGCAGTTATCTCTGCGTGCGCTATTCCGAACTTTACAGATTCGATTGCCCATCCCGCTTTTTTTGCCAGCAAACACGGGCTCAGCGGCTTTACAACGAAACTGTCAGAACACTTGTCCAAAGAAAACATTCGGGTAACCGGGTTATATCCGCCTGATTTTGAACTGACCGGTTTAGATGCGCATGTCGATAATCAATCAAGGATGGGGGAGCGTCTGGTGAATGGATGGTCAATCTGGGAAACGATTCGCTTTGTACTGTCTCAGCCTCGAAGTTGCCATATTAGTACTATCTACTTTCAGGGGCCGACTCGCGAAGATCTTGCGCATCAGACCTAAATCTGACGGCGGGCGTTCACTACTATTGCTGATAAACGCGTTTTGGAATCCCATTAATCGCAAAGCGGCTGCCAGGGCTCTGGCTGTCTTTTTTAGCCATATCCATTAATAGCGCGATGCCAATGTAATTACTCCAGTTAAAGGTATTTTGCAGCACCACCACCGCATTGCCTTTTTCTTTGTCATAGCCGATAAAGCTGGAGTAACCGCCGATATAGCCGACCTGATAGGTGATTTTTTCCAGACCGATAAAGTCGGTGGTCCAGGCAATACCCTGTACCCCGTCGGGACGTTGAATATCGGTATTTCTCACTTCGGCAAAGACGCTGTCCAGCAGGGGACTGTGGGTCGTCGATACGTGATAGCGGGCATAGGTCGCCAGATCTTCGGCGTTGCTGTACAAGCTCGCTGCCGCCACCATGTTGTTGGAAAAATGCCAGTCCGGGGTGAGCTGCCCGCGCGGGATAAATTTCGGCTGATCGCCCGCGTGGCCGAGCGCACGCTCCGGGTATCCTTTTAGCTGCTGGGGAATAAAGCTGCTGTTAGCCATTTGCAGCGGACGGAAAATATAGCGCGAGGCTAAACTCTGGATATCTTCGCCGGTTTTGTGCTTCAGGATATAGCCGATCAGCGCGTAGCCGGTATTGGAATATTGCGGCACTTTATCCTTTGGCGCCCGCCAGTCGGCGAGGTAGCGCAGCACGTTATCGCTGTCCAGCTCGCTATAGAAATTTTCGCCCGTGCTTAAATAGCCGATGAATTTCCCAAGCATCGGAACATCCATATTCTGACGCGGCAGGCCGGAAGTGTGGGTAACCAGTTCAAGCAGGGTAATTTTTTGTGCATCCGCGCTAAGCGGCGTCCCCGGCGGAAGCAATGTCGCCAGGTTATCGTTCCAGTTCAGTTGCCCTTCATTCACCAGACAAGCCACCACTTCCGCCGTGATCCCTTTGCTGAGCGAGCCGAGCGCAAACAGGGTGTCGGGCCTGACCGGATAACGATTGACCGCATCGGTTACGCCCCAGGTGTAAAACTGCGGCGATCCGTGATTATGGATCACCGCGACCGTCATCCCGGGAACGGATTTTTGCGCCATATAGTGACGCACCACGCTGTCAACGTCGCCATCCAGTGAATCATGGGTGAGAAGTTTCTGAGTACCTTCCGGGGAGGACATCTGTGAGAGCGTGCCACAACCGCTGAGGAGTGGGAGAGTAAGCAGAAGCCAGCGAATTTTTTTTGTTATGTTCTGCATACCTGATAGCGAGTGTGGTGGTCATTAGCGCGCCAGGAATGTATCACAAATAGCCTGCCTGAATGTAAACTTTCTAAACGGCGGCAGCCCTGTTGATGGTCACCGCGACTTTTCGGCCTGCTTTGAGGATTTCAGTATGACTCGCTTTTATCAACTTACTGCCACACGTCTGGATGGGCAGCTTATCTCTATGGCCGACTACGCGGGAAAGGTGGTTTTGGTCGTCAATACTGCCAGCCAGTGTGGCTTCACGCCGCAATATGCTGGCCTTGAAGCGCTATATAAGAAATACGCCGATCGAGGGTTAGTGGTGCTGGGCTTCCCCTGCAATCAGTTCGGCAAACAGGAACCCGGCGGCGCCGACGAAATCTCGAAAACATGTTACATCAACTACGGCGTGAGCTTCCCGATGTTTGAGAAGGTGGAGGTTAACGGTAGCGCAGCGCACCCGCTGTTTCGTTATCTGAAAGATGAATTGCCCGGCGTGCTGGGAGGGCGGATTAAGTGGAACTTTACTAAGTTTCTGATCGGCCGCGACGGTAAACCACTCAAGCGTTTTGCTCCGATGACTACGCCAGAGAAAATGCAGAGGGCGATTGTCGAAGCTTTGGGGAGGTGAGAGCTTTGGTGAATGGAACTAGCCATTAATGAAGCGATAAGGATCCGCTCATTATCGGGGGATGAAAAATGCTGGCGTGTGTCTTGGCGGAACTTACTATCTTTCTTACTCTTGCCCTTGCCCTATAGTTAAAGTGGCCCTTGGTATTAGTGTAAGGGTTATATTAACGCTCAATCACAGTATGGAAAGCATTTTTCAATCCCTATTTAAATCTTTTCTGGTAATATGCATAGTAGGTAGGGGTAAATGAAGCTATCGATAAAGTACGTAGATCTACCCTAAAAAGGTCATTTTACATATAATGGGCAGCGAAAATGAGTTCGCATATCGATGATTTTAAAGAGTTTATCAAGGCAAATAGTGCTACTGACGCCTTTAGACGATATATTCTTCACTCCGATTGTCAAATGATAGAGTCTAGTCAGAGCTATGCCTTGAAAAGCAAAATCTGCGATAAGCTTAATGTGGGGTTCGATAATGTCATCGTGGTCGGTTCTTGCAAACTAGGATTTAGTATTAAACCTACAAAGAGATTTGTTCCATTTGGTGATGAATCAGATATTGATGTCGCAATAGTATCCCCTGTTTTGTTTGAAAATGTGTGGAGAACGGCGCTGGAATATAAATATAGTAATGCAGACTGGCAATCAAAAAAAGAATTTTTTAAATATTTATCATCGGGATGGATACGTCCAGATAAATTCCCGAGAGGAGAAAATTTTGCTTTTTCGACTGATTGGTTTGAGTTTTTTAGCGAATTGACAAATTCTCGTCAGTATGGTGATTATAAAATTGCAGCGGGGATATATTACAATTCCTTTTTTCTTGAAAAATACCAAGAAACCTGTTTAGAAC
>NZ_JADCKW010000090.1:0-354 GCF_014982155.1 Enterobacter cloacae complex sp. P16RS2
GTGAATGATACATGCTGCTCGCAATGACTATTATTTGCATAGTGAATGCGTGAGCACAAAACCACTATGAATAATTAATTTCGCTAGCAACAAACGTTCTTACTTCATTCAAATGCCTCAAGTTTAATTTTCTAGCTATGATCGCTATGCGAGAGTAAATAATTTTGTTATTGACATTGGCTAGTTTCGCAACGCTTGATACATCTGAATGTTGAGCTACTGACCAAGCGATTTCTTTATCTTTTCGGGATAGTACTGATAGCTCCGACATCATAATTAAGTGTTGCTTCAAATTTGACCAGTCAATAGGCTGTCCAGTTTTTAGCAAGTGGATAATGTCAATCAAGTTATCAT
>NZ_JADCKW010000091.1:0-866 GCF_014982155.1 Enterobacter cloacae complex sp. P16RS2
ACATTGATGAATTTAAAGGAAGATAGATTTTCATTACGGATTATTTCCTAAATTCATCGATAATGTGATCGACATAAAATTTTCATTTAAGAGTGAAGAGATAATTTAAGGTTGACTGAAATAGCTCAAACTGGTGTAGTTAACATAACAGAAGAAACGAAAGGCTTCATAGCAGCCTGATACTTCAGGCCGCTAAGGGGTTAATATTGCTGCAGATAATTAGACCGGGAAGCGTATGGCGTCACCATTTCTCCCGCCTGGCTGGAAGTGAAGAATCATTGTGCAAAGCTCCGTATTCGGGCTTTGCATCTGACAATGGTTCCCTGGATGAAAGTACGATCTCCACCCCAAGGACGCTGAACACCCTAAACAAACGCTCAAAACCCACACTTGCAGGGTTGGCCTCCAGTCGGGCATAAGTTTGCTGTGTTACACCCAAACGTTCAGAAACATCTCTTTGCGTCAGTCCATTGGCTTTGCGAAAGCCGATTAAAACAGGACGCAACTGATTCAAGGTCTTCAAAGCGTATTGAGTGTTCATAAGTGACCATCCGTATCGACGGGTTAACAAGCACAACGCATGGATTTACAGCATATAAGCTGTAATACTCATTAACAGACTATAGGCTGTAAAACGCTTCTTGCCAAGATGCGACATCTTTCAAAAACAAGGCCGTGTTGAGTAAGCAGTACTGGTATCTAGCCCCCCTAACCCCTTTGCTTGAGGGTGAC
Organism: Enterobacter cloacae complex sp. P16RS2; assembly: GCF_014982155.1. Classification (NCBI taxonomy): domain Bacteria; kingdom Pseudomonadati; phylum Pseudomonadota; class Gammaproteobacteria; order Enterobacterales; family Enterobacteriaceae; genus Enterobacter; species Enterobacter cloacae complex sp. P16RS2. Next base: position 733 of record NZ_JADCKW010000091.1, read on the forward strand.
CCAGTGACATTTATCGTGATCGTAGGTCTTTTAGACGTTGTTGCTAACCGGCATCATACTCAGGTGGTAACCCCCAGGGATACTCGGGAAGTGATAAATTATTACCGCCCCAGTCAAAATATATAACCCTATCT
>NZ_JADCKW010000092.1:0-384 GCF_014982155.1 Enterobacter cloacae complex sp. P16RS2
CTCATGTGATTTGTATACGTATACGTTATTTATCCCAAGCAAAAAAGATAGCCCTTTTAGGGGGCTATACTTTAGCAATATAGGAGAATTATAATGTTACCATCTATTTAGTCTCTGATGGCTGGAGAAATGGAATTATGCTTCGCAGTTCGGCTAGGTGAACATTTTCGATCACTCAGAAAGCCACATCAATATTATAGGACATTTTTTGCGTCTGTCCCAAATATTTTATAGATACCTACATTATACCGTGAAAAAATCACCCGTTCCAAAATTCTTAGGACTTTTTCTTTCGTAATTAGTGTTAAAGATGGTGAGATCCGTTTTCAGCAGACTAAAGAAGATCTTACAATCATTGATTATTCGCTATTGCTGAACTATGTA
>NZ_JADCKW010000093.1:0-291 GCF_014982155.1 Enterobacter cloacae complex sp. P16RS2
TAAAGTTAACAACAAGACTCATTGATAACGATTTTATATTGAAAGCATTAAAGGCATTTCATAAAGAAATGGATTTTATGAAAGATTCTCAAAAGTAGTTTTTTGTTTTAGCCCCGTATTCAGGGGCTGAAAATAAGAGTAAGTTAAAATATATCATGTAAAGATGAGGAGTAATCATGATTAAAAATATTGAAAGTAAAAATACATCTACTGAGTTGTTCTATGATCTTGCAAAGCGTTCTGTTGAAGCGAGCTGGAAAACAATGCAGGATATGTGTAGTTAAAGCAGTT
>NZ_JADCKW010000094.1:0-614 GCF_014982155.1 Enterobacter cloacae complex sp. P16RS2
TATATAGACTATATTATGTTCTACGTACCCTAGTTAAGGAAGAAAAATGAATTATAATAAATGTGACTATTCTGCTATAGAATTAGTGGATGGTGTAATCTTTCGCATGAAAGATGATATTACTGGTTTTTATAAGTTAGTTGATAATGAAAAATATTACTATTATCATTTTGAGGATGGCGTCTATACACGTACTGATGGTTTAGTAACAATAGATAAGGGTGATCTTTTTTCTAATCTACTTGAGCTGAGAGCGGAGAGTTTCATTCATATCACAGACCAAAATATAGAAATGCCTCAGAGTGAATTCCGTAGTGCTTTTTTATATTTCGATAGTTTACGAGTCAGCATTGAAAGCATTGATGGAAACATGTCAATAAAATCATTTGATTATAAAACTGATACTGAAATTCAAACTTATAATGATGTACTACAGTTCTATAATCACATCATTGATAATAAATGTGCGTATTATGGAAGACCCGACTTTGACAATGATATTCTTATCAATTCATTACGCAATATTGGCGTTCCAATCGACCAGGTTAAGGAACATCTTACAAGATTTGATATGTTTTGTAGAATGATTATTCCTGAATATCAGTATCCAATCT
>NZ_JADCKW010000095.1:0-806 GCF_014982155.1 Enterobacter cloacae complex sp. P16RS2
TACAGGCACTAATGCTAATAAATCCTCGTATAAAATCATATTAAAACGAGATGGAACTTCACCTAACTATGTTATTAATGGTCTTATAACGACATCGACGGCATGGATTGAAGGCGGAAAAACACGTTATGATTTATTAGGGAAAGCCATGCAAACAGCGGGTATTGATAGCGGAATGACCAGAACTACATCAAATGCTTTTGGTTATGGTGGTCAATGGTCAGAAACTTCTGCCAATTTCAATAATATTACCTCTGCAGGGCAATTAGCTTTCCGTGTAGGATTTAATAGCGCGTTATATTCTATCTATCTCCGTAGAGATGGAACCTTACCCATGACCGGAAACCTTAATATGGGTGGTCAAAGCGTTTATAATGCTCAGAATATAACTGCGAATGGAACAACTACAACAGGAATATTAAAAACTAATGCTGCTGCTACAGTTGGAACAACATTAAATGTAGCAGGCGTAACTACTTTAAGATCTGATTTAAATGTTTATGGAAATGGACAAATATATGGTAATTTAAACTCAAGTAATACCGTTTCTGGAAAAACTGTAATATCTCGTGGCGATACCTATACTCAAAACTGGTTCAGAATATTAGGTGATGGAGGTCTTTATTTCGAGAAATATGGGGGAAGATTAACCATGCTAGATGATAACACTATAAGTGCTGGAGAATCTAACCTTAAAACTAATTCTGTATTATATGCAACTGAAATTTCTTCTGGTAATATAAATTCTGCTGGAACAGTAACTGCTGAAAGAGTAGATGTTGTTGATTACGTATGGGCATCAGGAA
>NZ_JADCKW010000096.1:0-425 GCF_014982155.1 Enterobacter cloacae complex sp. P16RS2
GGAAAAGATCGATTAGCATTAATTAATGAAAATACTGGAGAGCAAGTTGGTAATGGCGGTTTCTATCAGGCTATGGAGGTTGATAAGACACAGTTCGTGAAACTTTATGTTGACGGAGTATCTGCTATTGAAGGACTGTCTTCATCGGGTAAAAAAGTTTTCAAGATCCTTTATCTTGCTATCAGAGATAATAAGGATACTGATACTATTTTGATGTCATACGATATTGTTGATCAAGATGTCGTAAAAATATCCAGAACAACATATTTCAAAGGCATGAAAGAACTTGCTGACAAGAAGTTTATTGCAGAGACCATGATACAGAACTATTACTTCATTAATCCAGACTATATGTTTAATGGCGACCGTTTAACATTTATGAAAACATATTATCTTTCCAGCAGTAACTCTAATAAACCCAGTAA
>NZ_JADCKW010000097.1:0-588 GCF_014982155.1 Enterobacter cloacae complex sp. P16RS2
GCATATTATACCTCTCTTAATTGTTCCTATAGCTTTCAAAAATTAGTGTTCCAGAAAGATCATAAAGTTCAACTTTACCAACTTTACCTTCATCATTTTTAATGGACATTCGTATTATTCTGGAGTCATGATATTTTTCTAACAAATCAGGTTTATTGGCTAGGTATTTTGCTATTACAGAACGGCTCTTTATATAGTCAAAGCTTGAACATATTGTTCTTTTGAACTCTAAATCAGTTAGGCCGCTTTCCATGATCTTTTTTGTAATGAGTGATTTCAATGGACGCTCAAATTCCTCACGCTCTTTACGCCTTTGTTCCTCTTCTTGTTTACGTCTCAGTTGGTTGAGGAAGTAAAGTTTATCTCTTTCTAATTGTAGTTGGCTTTCTTTATCTTGAATGATGTTGCTGACTACTGATGATGGAATGACTTGAATATTGTTAGACCAATATCGATACGGATTATGTTTCTGAATACTTCCAACTGTTAAACGTATTCTATCTACATCGATATTTTTATCAAAAGAGACGATTCTTTTATTACCATCTTTTGAAATTATTTTTGCTGTGTTCTCAAGTTTCTCATTAC
>NZ_JADCKW010000098.1:0-267 GCF_014982155.1 Enterobacter cloacae complex sp. P16RS2
TATTTAAAGGGGCCTTTTTTATCATTTATTGGTTTTTATTCTTCTATATATAGTTCTTCTTTCATCTTGATTTTTGTTTGTTATTTGATAATTAATTAATACGTGAAAATAAAAAGGACGATGAAAATGAAAAAAGGATTCTCTTTACTAGAATTAACTCTTGTTTTAGGTGTTGGGACGATGGTGGCTTTTATGAAGTTTCAGGATATGAAAAATGAACAGGAGAGTATAATGGCTTCTACTGTCGGTCAACAAATGAAACAGATC